>JAXHTB010000131.1:0-9203 GCA_034190185.1 Spirochaetota bacterium
TATGTATTTATCCTAAACTTTATATTCTTTTGTGGAATAAGTGTAATCTTGATAATGTAAATTTCAATAATATTATGTCACATAATTTAAATATTTTAATAAATTTGACATTCAAAGCTGTTACTTACGAATATAATGCCTAGTAATTATGACTTTTTAGACAGCCCCCTACTACAATGGATTTTATATATAATTTGTTTTATGGATTAAATATCTTTCCTGGCATAGATTTCAAAGGTATCAGAAAAACAAAATATTCGGGAAAACAGAGAATAAACAGGGTTAAATGGACTGAATAAAAATGAATTCCTTGATATGATCCTTTCAGGATGAAGTCCGCCTGGTTTTGTTATTATCTGTTTAAACCCAAGTTTTTTTAATATTTTTTTTGCTAAAAAGGGGGTTAAGTATATTCGATGATCAGCAGGCTGCATTTTTGCCCATTGGGATTTATTAAAAATATACTGTGGACCAAAAGAAGAGGGAACAGAGAATGCAAATATTCCTTTTGGACTTAGTATATTGTAGATTTTCCGTAAAATCTCAATAGGAGTTTCACAATGCTCAATAAAGTACCAGGCAGTGATTATATCGTAAGACCTGTCAAAATCTACATCTTCAAAGGATGAGTTTATAACATCAAAATTGTATTTTTTTTTACAATACTCTGCTGCAAAACTTGATACCTCAATGCCTTTAACATTTTCAATACCTGAATCTTTTGCTGCTTTTAGGAAGAATCCCATTGCAGAACCAATATCAAGTAGGTTTACATTCTTAGGTTTTATATTGTCCTTATTAAGAGAAAAGATTTTTTGTAGTCTTGTGAGAGAAAGCGCATAGATGTTCTCAAAATCTTCAATATAGCTCCTTCCATACTGTTTACTATACTCATCAGTGAAATATTTATTATCATAATTACATGGTAAATGATTTGAATTGAAGATAATATTACATCTTTTACACCTTTGGATATGCTGTACATCTGTAGAAATGTATGAATACTTATTTGAATTACAAATAGGGCAAATGGTTTCAGTAAGACTCAATACAGCAGACTCCAATAATCTATGTTATAATAATTTTTCATGCCGACTGCAATTTGGTATATAATTAAAAGACCATAATTTATTTTTGGATAAAATTTGCATCTATTAAACAAAACCGCTGAGGTGAACAGTAAAAAGAGTTGCCGCTTAGCTTGGCGAGTTATCTATTGGTTCTTCCTTTTTTTAGCTGGTTCAACTGCTATTGGCATTCCTTTAATTCTTTTTTTGTCCAGGGATAACAATACCATCTCAGCATACTGTTCAGGAATTTCAAAGAAGGTATATGTTGAGTGAATATCAATTTTTCCAATTGATTTGCCATCTACACCTGATCTTGTGACGATCTCTTTAATCAGATCTCCAGGGGATATATTATGGTTCTTGCCAATATTGATAAATAATTTTGCTTTACCATCTTTAACGTCTTCGAATAATATCTTCCCAGTATTTGTTTTATTTGTTGTTCTTTTTAATAATGTTGTATCTAATCGAGAAATATCTCCAATATATTCTTTAAGAAGCGCTAGTGCAATCCTTTTGGTTCCAATGAAAAAAGGCAGCTTTTTTTTCATTGCTTTCAGCAAATTATTATAATCACTAAGGTCCTCAGACTGAGCTGATTTAATAATCTTTTCCACTTTCGTTTCCTGACTCATGAAATCCTCACTAAATGAATAATGCAATATATTATAGTTCAATTATAAGCAATAGTTAATAGACTTTCTTAAGGAAGATATTATCTATATGATTACTATGCAATAAATTGCAAGCAATTTTATTTGTTATTTTAGGTAATTTATAAGAACTAATAATATTATCATATTTGTATAATTATTGTATTATTATTGATCTTGAAGGTTAGAATTATATATATGGTTAATACTGAATCATAGAAAATGATATTGTTTTTAATTCTTGACATTTATTTTAAATTATAGATTAAAGTTAATATGCTGTTTCTATTGAATTAATGGCATTTATAATTATAATAGCATTATTATTTTGATTTTTATTTTATTATAATTATTAATTGTTTTCTTGACAGGATGTAGTTATTCACTTAGGCTAGAAGAGTGTATAAAAATTTTAATTATTGAATAAAGGAGTAATTTATGAGTATAAAAGTTGGTATAAATGGGTTTGGCAGAATCGGTCGTAATGTATTAAGGGCAATCGATCAAAATCAGGACAAATATGGAGATGTTGAGGTTGTAAGCATAAATGACTTGACAGATGCTGCTACTTTGGCTCATCTTCTTAAATATGATTCTGTTTTTAGAATTTTTGAGGGTGAAATATCTCATACTGACAAGTCGATTATTGTTAATGGTAAAGAGATCAATGTCTATTCTGAGAAGGATCCCAAAAATATCCCATGGAAGTCTGATGAGGTTGACGTTGTAGTTGAGGCAACAGGCATATTTAGAAGTAAAGACAAAGCAGTTGCTCATATTGAGGCAGGGGCAAAAAAGGTTGTTATAACTGCACCTGCAAAAGATGAAGATATCACAATAGTGTTAGGTGTTAATGAGGATAAATACAATCCTGCTGAACATCATATAATATCAAATGCGTCCTGCACAACAAATTGCCTTGCTCCTTTTGTAAAAGTGATAAACGATAATTATGGTGTAGATAAGGGCCTTATGACAACGGTTCATTCTTATACAAACGATCAAAGGCTGTTAGATCTACCTCATTCCGATTTAAGACGAGCAAGGGCAGCGGCATTGTCAATGATACCTACTACTACAGGTGCTGCTAAAGCGGTTACCCTTGTTATTCCGGAATTAAAGGGTAAGCTTGACGGTCTGGCACTTAGAGTGCCTACACCAAATGTATCGGTCGTTGATTTTGTGTGCACAGTAAAGACTTCAACATCAAAAGATGAAGTGATGACAGTTCTAAAAAAGGCTGCTGAAGGCAAAATGAAGGGAATTCTGGATGTATGTGAGAAGGAATTAGTATCTGTAGATTTTACAGGAAATTCATTATCATCTATTATTGATGCTCCTGCTTCCTCTGTGATAGATGGAAATATGATTAAAATCTTAAGCTGGTACGATAATGAATGGGGATATTCTAATAGAGTAGTTGATTTAATTCAGTATATTTTGAAATAAAAGAGCCCTTTTAATATATTAAGGTTTGATTTTATATATCGGGAATTTGGGTTGGATTAACTTATTCCTATTAAAATAGTTTTATTTCTTAGGATCATCGGATTTGTCGAAGTATGTATAATAAATGAAATTTATGTTTTTATTCAAAAAAATATTAAAGATTGTAAATTAGGGAATATCAAAAAGCAATTCCATTATTAATGAGAGAGATTATGAATAGAAGAGAGATCTTTGCCGGCAATTGGAAAATGAATAATTGTTATAAAGATTCAATTGATCTTGTGAAGGGAATACTCAAGGATTTGGGAGGTATAGGAAAAAAAGAAGTTATAGTCTTTCCTCCATCCTTATACGTAAAAGATATAGTCGAAATCTGTAAGGGCACATCGATAGATGTGGGGATTCAAAATATGTATTATGAAAAGGAAGGTGCTTTTACAGGGGAAATTTCACCTGAGATGGTGAAAGATGTTGAAGTAAAATATATATTGATCGGCCATTCGGAAAGAAGGCATGTTTTTGGGGAAACTGACGATGATGTTTCCAGAAAGATTAGCGCAGCTTTTGAATTCCAGCTTATGCCAGTTGTTTGTGTCGGTGAACTGTTAGAGGAGAGAGAGGCTGGCAACTCAAATCAGGTTGTTAAGAGACAGATCGAAAAGGCTTTTAATGAAGTTTCCTTGGAAAAGATGCAAGATGTAATTATTGCATATGAACCTGTTTGGGCTATCGGCACAGGCAAGGTAGCAACCCCAGATGGCGCAGATTCCATGCATAAATTCATCAGGACAATTCTTAAGGGTATGTATAATGAAGAATTATCAAATTCTATCCCGGTTCTATATGGTGGATCAGTCAAACCTGACAATATTGCAGGTTTATCTAATATGGAAGACATTGACGGAGTGTTGGTAGGCGGGGCAAGTTTAAAGGCTAAATCTTTTCTTGATATAATTCATAACAGTCAATAATAATAGGAGTTAAATTTAATAAGATGGAAGTATTGATTTCCGTATTAACAGTTTTATTTATTATTCTCGCAGGTTTATTGGTAATAATAATATTACTTCAATCTGACAAAAGCGCTGGAATGGGCATCCTTGGTGGTTCAAGTCAGTCAACATTTGGTTCATCAACCGCAGATGTTATAACAAAGGTTACTGGAGTAATGGTTGGACTTTTTATGGCCGGATCTCTTGGGCTTGCAGTACTTGAGTCTTATTCAACAAGTTCTCTTGAGTCTGAATTAAAATCAGATGTGCCAAATATAGAAGCGTTAGTAGAGAGCAAGGATGCAGTTAAAGAGAGTGATAATATTAAGTCCGATAATCAGAAAGAAATGGATAATAAAGATAATAAATAATTTATGACGTTTTTTTATTTTAAAAAATTAAGGGAGGTCTATTTATGGCTAAAGAGGTCTATGTTGAGCAGGAAGAATGCACAGGCTGTGAGCTATGTGTAGACTCACTTCCTGAAGTCTTTGAGATGAAGGATGATATTAGTTATGTTCATAATCCTAAAGGAGCTAGCGAGGAGAAGATCCAAGAGGTAATAGATGATTGTCCTTCCGAATGTATAAAATGGAAAGAGTAAAGGTTTTATATTTGATGCTTTAATTAAGATGCAGATTTATCTTTTTAACACATCATAATAATCTTGTTAATTCATATTATTTTAATATCTTTTCTGGCTTTGTTTTAAAACATTAACAGTGGACAGATAATAGTTTTTCTTTTTTTATCTTGATACAACATTTTTAAGGTATGTAACATATTGTTATTAAAAATTTAGTAGGAAATTTTTTTATATCCCAAAGATTAATATGTAACCCTTTAATTATTTGTTTTAAAGTAAAATCAGTAATTTTTCGATAATGTATAGATAGCATTTGTCTGTTTACTTATAAATTGTAAAATATTCAGTATTATTAGGATAAACTTATGTCAAATATGAGAATTAGGATGTTTACTTATAAATGTAGATGTGGTTTTGTTCGAAATGTGTTTGTTGATTTTGGTTTACCAAAAGAATTTACAAAATGTATTGTCTGCAATTGCGAGATAAAGAGACAAGACTGATATTGTATTATTAAAAGATAAACGCCTTCAGTGTTAAAGATTTCAAGGATTCAGGTAAAAATTAGTAACTCATAATATGACTTATTAAATTATAGTATTAGCACTCCTCTCTTTTCTATATATTATATTCCTGCAAACATATGACTGAAGATTTCAATACTTAATATTTACAGAAAACAAGTTGCTCTATAAATATTATTCTAATATCTAACCAATAATTATATCTTCGTATATACATTTTTATTGTTGACATTATTGTTCAATTTAAATAAATTACTTGATTTTGCTGAGTGATTTATTTTATTCTGCAATAGATATTACCTTATCAGATAAATAAAAAGGAATTTGGTAATTTGGATTTTATTGAAAAAATGTTGTGGTTTAATAATAATACTCTATAATATTTTAAATAATTAAAGGTGATGTTGCAAAAAGGCGGTTTTCGATATATCGATGCTGATTAGAACCGATTTCAGGCGGTTATTATCGATTATGGAAAGCAAAATTTCATTGAAAGTAGTTTTTGCAGTCGCGCTATTAAAGCAAAAAAAAGAAAAAAATATGAAAAATATTATATATATCATTTTATCTATATTACTGCTTTTTAAAACCTTCGCATCTTCAGAGGATGCTGTTGTTGAGAAAGTTGAGGTAAACAATCATATTGAGCAAAATGACAGGGCAAGTAGTATCAATATAGATATGCAGATTGTCTATGGATATCAATATAATGATATTCTTTCAACAATAAATCTATCCCAGGAGGGTGAAAATTTTGTTTATTTGTTGAGTTCTTATTTAATGAGATCGAATGATTTTGGATATAATGACACGAAATATGAAAATTCTAGCTTTTATGAGAATAGAATAGGTTTTACCGGGAACTTTAATATATTAGATAAATGGAAATTGATACTTGATGCCGAAGTTGATAACGAATCCAGGGGTATGTTTACCGACGATGTTGTTGATGATTTTCGCTATAATCATGAAGAAAAGGATATGGATAAACTATCCATAAAAAATATATATAGAATTACAACATCATTTGAAATGTTTATCTCACTTGGATCTGCAGGGGCAGTCCATAGATTAAGAGCAGTTGGACCTTCAGGTGGTGAAAAGAGTAAATTAAATCAAGTAAATCTTGAAGCAGGCGGCGAGTATATCTGGTCAGCTTACAACAGAATAAGATTTAATTCAATGATATCATCTTATAAGTATTCAGATGAGGATGTCCCTAATGATAGATATTTTGATTGTGAAGTTATTGATGATATAAATCTTACAGGAAATATTGGGATCAGTATAGGTATGGGATATGATATGAACAAAGATCAAGAGGCTGTTCTATATCCACTTCCAATATTTGGGGTCTCACTAAAAGGATTTAAGTATTTTTCTTCTTATTTTATTTACAGATATGATATAGTTCCTTTTAAACCAGAGGAATATTATCTTGCTCAGAAGTATATTAAACCTGCATATAATCTTCCTCCTGGGAAAGTTCATCATGGAAGTTTAAAAGTTGAGTATAGAATGAACAGTAAAATAAATATGAAGGGGAATATGTTAATTGAAAAAAATAATAATTTTTACAACTATTATACAATAGATGGAGATGTTCTTAGCGCGGAAGCTGTCTCTGTGATACATTATAATACTAAGATTGACGCAAATTTTTTATTTTATAAAAGGATATTGGAATTTGCCTTTAGTTTTGAATATTCCTATTATGATTCAGATAAAAATATTACATATCATCCTAGTAGGAAGTTTTCAAATACTATCAAGTATAATGCCAAAAAGTGGAAGTTAGAATGGAGTAATGAATTTATTAGCAAGGTTTATACAGATCCTGAAGATGAAAAGAAACTTGATGAGATGATGATAGGTTATTTTGGTGTTCAGAGACAGATGCATAACGGTTTTTATGCATATATTAGAATAGAAAATCTTTATAATAACAAATACAATATTAGAGAGGATTATCCTGAGCCAGGATTTCTACTTCTGGGCGGCTTACGAATTCTTATTTAAACCTTCCCAATATGACAAGTAATTTTATAATATCTCTTTTCGACTCCATACCCTTGTGGATTATGGTTGTACCAATAATAATCTGTTCTGTTGTATCTATGGCAATTATTATTGAAAGACTAATCTTTTACAGGAGGATCAAGTACAATTACAGGCATATTTTAAATAAAATATTAAATTTAGTTGGTTCAGGCAAGATCCGGGAAGCAAAGGATTTATGCAATACATATAAAGGCCCAATAATGATTATCATCTGTAATTATCTTGATTATTGTTTTTCTGATCATAATAAAGAGAGGATTATCAGGGACTTGTCACAGAATGCAGTTACTGTAATCGAGAAAAATATCGGAATAATTTCCACGATTGCAACAATATCCCCAATGTTAGGACTTTTTGGCACTGTTACAGGGATGATGAAATCCTTTAGTGGACTCTCAAAAGTAGGCCCTGTAGCTCAAGAGCTTCTTGCCCATGGGATTGCAGAGGCTTTAATAACTACAGCTCTATCTCTTCTTGTAGCTATACCTTCATGGATTTTTTATAATTATATGGTTGGAAGGGTAGATGGCTATATTAAAGAGGTAGATTATATAGCTAATAGTTTAATGTTACTTAATGATTAAGGATCAAATCGAAACTCAAAACTGCAGATCAGCATTTCCTAATATTTAGGACAATAAGAATAGGTATGAGCTTTCAATTTCACAGCAGGTTTCAGCATAAGGCACAGATAGATATGACATCGCTTATTGATCTTGTATTTCTGCTTGTTGCCTTTTTTATGATAACTTCAAGCCTAGGGAATGTTTCTTCTATTGTTGTAAATCTTCCAAAGGCAGTTCAATCCGGGGCTGAAAAATATAGCAATCTCATTGTCTCAATAACAGATAAAAATGAAATATATATAAATGATGTTAAATATAATTTAGAATCAATTTTAGATGAATTCAAAAATAGAAAGGCTGTATTAAAGGATGGTACTGTAGTTATCAGGGGTGACCGAATGTCAAATTATGAAACGATTATTAAGGTGATGGATTATCTTAATCAGGCAGGGATTCCCAAATTTACTCTTTCCACTATTAAATCAAAGGCAGATAAATAGATATATGATGTAAAGTAACCACAATTATGCTAAAGCACAGCAATTGTGCTGAATTATCTTATCCATTTAACATATTTCCTTGACATTAAGCTAGGGACAAATTAAAGAGATCAAAATAAGTATTTAAATAATGCCATTTAGTTAAGTGCTTTGATGTTAAGTCATTCTTACATTAAAAAGATGCATTATATATAATATTATATTGCATAGCTATATATAGCAGCAAAATCACACTAATTGCAGATGAGATTAATTTGATAATTTAATATGATAAGGAATAGTATACTCTTAGTAATATTGGCAATTATTCTTATATTTAATGGAGGATTTGCTGGTCCTTCTAAATATGAGGGCAAAATTGTAAAAAAAATCGAGTTTCTTGGATTAAAAAATATCGATCCAGATGATCTTCTTGATATTTGTATCACTGAAAAGGGATTTCCTCTTAAGGCATCTGAAATAAGAGAGGATATAAAGGCAGTTTTTAAAGAGGGTCAATTTCTGGATGTGAAGGTTGAAGTTGAAGAATATAGGGATGGGGTAAGGGTTAGGTTTCTCTGCAATGAACGACCAACAATAAATGAGGTTAGGTTCAAAGGTGTTGAAGAGTTGAGTGATATTGAGATTTCTGAGATAATATCAGTAAAAGAAGGTGATGTGCTTCAGCTTGATAAACTTGAAAAAACTGTAAAGGTAATTAAGAAAAAGTACGAGGATGAAGGATTTTTTAATGCTGTTATTAAATATCAAGTTGAGAAGGTAAAAGATGAAGAGAATATAGTAGATGTTGTTTATATTATAG
>JAXHTB010000132.1:0-9201 GCA_034190185.1 Spirochaetota bacterium
GGGATGCATTCTTCCCAGAATGAACAGGATAACAGAAATTACAGCAAATTTGCTAAAATACCAACACTTGAGCCGTCAAGCCCTGAAGAGGCGCGTATTTTTACTAAACTTGGATTTGATATATCAGAACAATTCGACACTCCTGTAATAATTCGAATGTCGACAAGGGTTTGTCATACAGACGGGCTAGTTAATCTTGAAGAACCTGTGAAAGAAGATATCACCTTTTCCTTTCAGAAGAATGCACGCAAATATGTAATGATACCGGGATTTGCCAGAGGTAGGCATAAGCTGCAGCATGAAAAAATCCCAAAGATGAATGAATATTCGGAGAAGTTTCCATATCATGAGGAGATAATAAATTCTAAAACAGGTATTATCACAAGCGGTGTAGAGTTTAATTATGCTTTTGAGGCATTCCCTGAGTATTCTTTTCTAAAGCTTGGCATGGTCTATCCGCTGCCGGATAATTTAATTAAAGAGTTTGCAGATAAGATGGATAAGATATATATTGTTGAGTCTCTTGATCCATATATTGAAAAACATATAAAATCAATTGGCATAGAATGCGAGGGGAAAAGATATTTGCCTCATTACGGCGAACTTTCTATTGAAACGGTTCGCTCAAGGCTTGGCAATGATAACCCGCCTGAGCCTGAGGAATTACCTGTGCATGCACCTGCTCGTCCCCCTATGCTCTGTAAGGGCTGTCCTCACGGTAGAGTTTATGAAACTATAAAAGAGTTGGACGCCATTGTAACAGGCGACATCGGATGTTATACTCTAGGGACATTAAAGCCGTATGAATCCTTGGATACATGTTTATGTATGGGCGCTTCAATAGGTACTGCAAGCGGATTTGAGAAGGTTAAAAAGCTTGCGGGCAGCAACAAGGGGGTTTTTGCAGTAATTGGAGATTCCACTTTTATTCATTCAGGCATCACACCACTTATTGAAGCTGTTTATAATAAATCTCCTATTACCCTTATTATAATGGATAATTATACAACTGCTATGACTGGACATCAGGTGAATCCTGGTACAGGCTATACATTACGCATGGATGAGACCGAGAGGCTTGATTATGTAAAGCTCTCAGAGGCTCTTGGTGTGAAGGATATCCATAAGATTAACATATCAAAGAAGGGGAACCATAAAGAGGTCTTTGAGAAGGCTCTTAATTTTCCAGGTGTTTCTGTTATTGTAGTATCATCCCCTTGCGTGTTAAATAAGCTTAGTGCTCAGATACATAAGGGTGACTGGGGAAAAGAGGAGCAATAGAATAGTCAAGATCTAGTAATAGTTGGCTATGTAAAAATTTAATGCTTGATTAAAGGTAAACGATAAGGGTTAAAGACGATCTGTTTACCGAATTTGATGAGAAGTTAGAGGCAGTATTGAGATACCGTCTATGTAAATTACAGGGAGTCGGTAATTGAGATGTTACGCAATATATCAACTCTCCCCAATAGAGTTTGAGTTAAGCCAATAAGAGTTTTATGAGGATAATCAATGGAAAAAATAAATAATATTTTGCTTTCAGGTGTAGGCGGGCAGGGCACTATTCTTGCAGCTAATATTCTTACACATTTAATATGCGAAAAGGGTTTTGATATTCGCAAGAATGAGATTCACGGAATGAGTCAAAGGGGTGGTGATGTATGTACGCATATAAGATTCGGTCAAAAGGTGTATTCACCAACAATTGAGAAAGGTAATGCAGATTATCTTGTCAGCTTTGAACTTCTTGAAGGACTTAGAATGTACCCTTTTCTTAAAAAGGGTGGTATATGTATCATCAATAATACTGAAATTGAGCCTGCTCCTGTAACCGCAGGTGTTGAGAAGTACCCGGAGTTCGATAAGATAAAGAAGCTCTTCTCCGATAGAACAGAGAATTTTATAATTGTAGACGGCACTTCTCAAGTCAAGGAATTGAACAATCCCAAAGGTGTTAACATTTTTTTACTAGGCGTATTGTCCAATCATTTAGATCTGTGTACAGTTGACAAATGGTTAGAAGCTATTAAAAAATTAGTCAAACCTGACTTTATTGAAAGAAATATTAAGTGTTTTGAAGCAGGCAGAAATGCATGAGTATTACACAATTGTCAATATTTATTGAGAATAAGGTTGGAAGAATGCTTGATGTTACTGGTATTCTTAAAGACGCCAATATTGATATTAAAGCAATGTCTCTTTCTGACAATGCTGATTATGGAATACTGCGCCTTATAGTTAGTGATCCTATCAGGGCATATGATGTACTAAGTCAAAAAAATATTATTTGCAAGAAAACTGAAGTCTTGGCAGCTATCATATCTCACAGCCCTGGCGCTCTTCATGACCTTTTGGAAGCGCTTATAAATAACAACATAAATGTTGAATATATGTATGTAGCAGCATCAAAGGATGTAGAGAATGTCGTAATAATACTTAGCGTTGACAAGGTTGAACAGGCAATAGTTGCAATCAAATCTTCGGGTATTTCCAAAGCCAGTTTAGAGAATTTAATGTAATGTGTATCTGGAATCCTGAATTTGAACAGATGGAAAGGGATAAGCTCATTGAACTTCAGAATGGGCGTTTATCAAAGATTATATCTTATGTTTATACAAATGTTCCATTTTATAAAAAGAAGATGGATCATGCAGATATAAAACCTGCTGACATAAAGGGTATTGATCTTATTTCAAAACTTCCCTTTACGAAAAAAGTAGATTTTAGAGACAATTATCCTACTGACACCTTTGCTCGTTCCCTAAAGGATATTATACGCATACACGCATCGAGCGGGACCTCAGGCAAGCCTACAGTAGTTGGTTATACTCAAAATGATCTTGAACTCTGGAGTGAGCTAATTGCAAGGCTTGCCGTAGCTGGTGGAGTATGCTCCGAAGATGTTGTACAGATTGCATTTGGGTACGGACTTTTTACTGGCGGATTTGGTCTTCATTATGGATGCGAAAAGATAGGTGCTACAATAATTCCAGCCTCAAGCGGTAATACAGAAAGGCAGTTGATGCTAATGCAGGATATTGGCACAACAGTCCTTGTGTGCACCCCCTCATATGCTCTTTATTTAGGAGAAACGATTGTTGATAGTGGTTTAAAGGATAAGCTTAAGTTGAAATATGGACTCTTTGGTGGAGAAGCTTGGTCTGAAGATATGCGCAAAGAGATTGAAATGCTTTTAGGCATAAAGGCAACTGATAACTATGGTCTTTCAGAGATAATCGGACCTGGAGTATCATATGAATGCCTTTATCAAGATGGGATGCATATATCAGAGGATCATTTTTATGCGGAGATTATAGATCCTTCAACTGGCGAAGTACTTCCTGAAGGGGAGGAGGGTGAGCTTGTAATTACTACCTTATCAAAGGAAGCGCTTCCTGTAATAAGATACCGAACTGGAGATATTACCAGCATCGATTCAACACCGTGCAGTTGTGGGCGTACTAATATGCGTATGCGAAAAACTAAGGGCAGGTCTGATGATATGCTGGTTATCCGTGGCGTGAATGTATTCCCAAGTCAGGTGGAAAGTGTGCTTGCTGAGTTTGAGCATACTAAGCCTCATTACCAGATTATTGTTGACAGGCAAAGTAATCTCGATTCATTTGAACTGCTTGTAGAGGTATCAGAGGAGATATTAAGCGATAACATGAGGGAATTTAAGTTATTTGAGAATAACCTCTCTCATAGACTTCAAAGTGTACTTGGGATAAAGGTTGACCTTAAGATTGTCGAACCACGCACACTTGAAAGATATACTGGCAAGGCGACAAGAATAATAGATAAGAGACAATTTTAACTTAAGTTCAGTTGAGTAATATTTATGATATTGTACAATGGGACATTGTCTTGTGAATTACTTATCATTTATGAACAATAATTAAGAATTATTGGATTTTTTAAAAGTGTATTATTAGTATGCAATTAGGTATTTTTTTATTGAATTGCACGGCAAGTTATTAAACTGATTATAAATTTTAGTTAAATCTATATATTATTATAAATAATTAGAAGTATAGTAAATAATAGAACTCCGTTAGCGGGGTTTTATTATTTATATTAAGTTGCATATGTTACTTATTATTATTTTTTTCAGCAAAAGCTAAGCATAAGACCATTTATTCATTAGATTAATAAACATTTTGAAAAGTGGTTATAAGATCAAATCTTGATTTAATAATATATAAATCAATATGCATATCAATATCTCAGTGCTGATCAATATCAAATGATAAAAACTATTATTAATAGATATCCTGTTTTTTTAACTTTTTTTAAAATATTATAGCTATTTAGAAAGTTTACTTATACTATGACATTTCTTTAAGTTATCATAGTTAGTTTTGAATCAATTACATAGGGAATTATCTTGCAACTTATTAAGGATACAACCTTCGTCGCTCTCGATCTTGAGACAACAGGCTTAACGCCTATGATAGACCGTATAGTTGAAATTGGAGCTGTGAAGTTTAAGGATGGTCAAGAGATAGATATATTTCATAAGTTGATCGATCCAGAAATGCAGATATGTCCTGATGCATTTGCAATCAATGGAATTACAGAAGAGATGCTCAAAGGTAAACCTATTATCGATAATGTCCTTCCTGAATTCATTGAATTTATTGGTAATGATGTACCTATCGCTCATAACGCAACATTTGATGCTGTTTTTTTATCTTACGATATAAGACGTTTAGGTCTTAATGTGCCGGATATTCCTATAATTGATACATGTTCACTACCCAGGTTCTATTTCCCCAGCCTTAATAGTTATAGTCTTGCAAATCTATCGACAGATTTAAACATAAAATCTGAAGGACTTCACAGAGCCCTTGCAGATGCAAAATTATGTATGGAAGTTTTCCTAAAGTGTATAGATGAAACAGGATGTGCAAATAATTTAACTTTAGATCAGATAATGAATCTTGATACTTCAATGCTTAGTCTCAATACTGGAGGATTATTATTGGAGAAACCATTTTCTCCTTTAAAGAATGCTCTAAAATTGCGTAAAAAGATCAAGATAGTATATGAAGACAGGAACGGTTTAGTTTCTGTTCGTAAAATTACACCTCTTGCAATTTCATTATTCCGCAGCACGGTTATGGTTGAAGCATTCTGTCATATGAGTCAAGATGAACGAAAGTTTAGATTGGATAGGATTGTTGAGATTAGATAATTCATACTAACTTTTTTATAGAAATAATAACAGTAACAAGATCTGTTATTTTATGGATAGAAATTTGAGCAAATCAAATTGTTATTGGATATATATTCTTGAATGTGAGAATGGAAGTTACTATACAGGTTATACTAGGAATTTAGCTAAACGATACAAAGAACATACCAGTGGTCTGCACGGAGCGAAGTATACAAGAGGATTCAGACCTTTAAGGATCGCACAATGCTGGAGGTTGTATGATACAAAAGGAACAGCTATGAAAATTGAATATTTAATTAAAAGCAGTAGTAGAAAGAGAAAAGATATATTAGTATCCAATCCTGATATCTTAAAAAAAATCGTTTTTGACAAATTCAATGCTAATATAAATATTATCTCTTCAAATCCTGAGCTGATTCAGGAAGATATATTGAATTGATTAAGTTAAATCATAAGGAGAGGAATTATGTATATAAGGTTATTATTTTTATTATTTTTAATCTGCCCATTAGTTTCTTGCAGTGGATATGAGTTTAAGCAAGATGGACTCTATGCTGTAATAAAAACCAGTATGGGAGAGATGGTATTTCTTTTATATTATGATAAAACGCCTATTACAGTTGGGAACTTTGTTGGACTTGCAGAAGGCACAAGGGAATATATAAATATAAAGACCAGAGAAAAAGAGAAGGGGCATTACTATGATGGTCTCATTCTTCATAGGATTATTAAAGGTTTTGTTATTCAGGGAGGATGCCCCTTAGGAAATGGTAGGGGAGGGCCAGGATATAGATTTGTTGATGAGTTCGATCCTAACCTTAAACATGATGAATCAGGGATTTTATCGATGGCTAATGCCGGACCTTGCACAAATGGGAGTCAGTTTTTTATTACTCTTGCCCCTACACCTCATCTAAACGGGCGTCACACAGTTTTTGGAAGGATAGTATTTGGACAGGATGTCATGAGGAAGATCGAAAACGTGAAAACAGGCGATCGGAACAGGCCAGTCGATGATGTTTTGATTAAATCTATCAGGATTGTCAGGGTTGGGAAGGAGTCCAAATCATTTGATGCAGAGACAGCCTTTCTACAAAATCGTGAGATACAAAAAAATAAAGAGAAACAAGCAGAAAATGAGATGAAGGAGCTTCTTTTAAAATTAAAGGTTGATATTAAGAAGATAATAACTAAAAACTCGGGATTGAAATATTATACAAGGAAACAGGGATCAGGCAGACAGCCTTCAAGGGGAGATGTAATTACAGCACATTATACAGGTTATTTAACGAATGGCAAAAAGTTCGACAGTTCATACGATCGGGGGAAACCTTTTTCAACACCGATAGGTGTCAGGCGTGTAATACCAGGATGGGATGAAGCCTTTTTGGACATGAAAGAGGGAGAGAAACGGGTTCTTATAATTCCTCACAATATGGCATACGGCAGAAGAGGTCATCCCCCTATTATACCTCCTGAAGCTACACTGATATTTGAGGTTGAACTTATATCTGTGAAAAAATAGATTGCAGCTTGCAGTTTATGGAGCACAATAAGTGTAATAGTTCACCGCAAAGGCGCAATGCGCACAAAGGTTAATTATTGTCTATATGTCGTTGAGGGGACGGCAAATAGTAATTATCCAGCCTTTTATAATTGCGACATATTGTGAAAGTCTTGGCGAAATTCTTCATTTTAAATTTCCACAATATCAGCAGAAAGAAAAAAATTGTTTTTTCCTTAGCGTGCTTTGCACCCCAAGGGTACTTCTTCGCTTCCCTCAGGGTGTGCCTCTGTGGTAAATATTTTTCATTTTTTGACAGAGGTTGAACTATTACCAATAAGTTAATTATCGATTGATAAAAAGGTATGTCATTATAATTTCATAGGGATAAAAGGGGGGAAGCTTCTATGGAATTATTAGACTGGATAATTGTTATTGGTTATGCTGTTGGCCTCATTATTCTTGGATGGTGGTTAGGCCTAAAACAGAAGGATACACGGGATTACTATCTGGCTGGAAAAGATATCCACTGGCTTCCTATTGGTGTTTCAACAATGGCGACCCAGCTTAGCGCTATCTCCTTCATCTCTGCTCCGGCATTTGTCGCATTAAGACCCGGGGGAGGCATGATATGGCTGGGATATGAACTTGCAGTTCCTATTGCTATGCTTGTATTAATGGCAATCTACTTCCCAATATTTCATTCATTAAACATAATCAGCGTATATGAGTATCTGGAACAGCGTTTTGATGTTCGTGTAAGGATGCTTATAAGTATTGTATTTCAGGTAAGCCGAGGCATGGCCACAGGTGTTGCTACATATGCTGCTGCTATTGTGCTTTCTGTGACAATATCACTTCCTTTATGGCTGACTATCTGTCTTGTCGGGGTTGTAGCATTAATATATGAAATTACCGGTGGTATAAGAGTAGATATCATTTCCGATACTATTCAGATGATAGTTTTAATGATTGGAATTATTATTTGCGGGATTCTTGGTCTGCATCTTATAGGAAGTTGGGAAGCTGTATCTGGTTCTCTTGATCCTGCAAGATTTAATGCAATCGATTTTTCGTCTTTTGGTTTTGGTGATGATTCAAAGTACGGATTTTGGCCCCTTTTTATTGGTGGATTTTTTCTATATGTATCTTATTACGGATGTGATCAGAGCCAGGTACAGAGGGAATTATCGGCACGCAATTTGGACGATTGCAAAAGGTCGCTTATGTTCAATGGCTTTTTTCGATTCCCTGTTGTTCTTACTTACTGTTTTGTAGGGTTAATCCTTGGGGCGTTTGTTTATCAAAATCCTGAATTTCTTTCAAAATTACCAGAGGGACGAGTTGATTATCTTGTCCCTGCATTTGTATTAAATTATATGCCTGCAGGATTAGTTGGTTTTATCTTTGTGGCAGTTATGGCGGCTGCTATGTCCAGCCTTGACTCATCAATAAATTCTCTCAGCGCTGTTACCCTGGAGGATATCTATAAAAACATAGCCAGCAAACCGCTCTCATTGAAAAAGGAGATGATGCTTTCAAAACTTTTCACATTTTTTTGGGGGGTAGTTTGCATTGGTTTTGCATTCTTTGTCGAAGATATATCCAAGACAATAATTGAGGCAATCAATAAGGTAGGATCTGCATTTTATGGTCCCATAGCCGCGGTATTTTTGATGGGTATTTTTTTTAAACATATAAGCGCCATTGGTGTTATTGCTGGGCTTATTGTTGGAGTTCTTATCAATGTCTATTTTTGGCTCTTCCTGCCTGAGCTTTCCTGGCTCTGGTGGAATCCTATCGGTTTTGTAAATACTGTAATAATTGCCTTTATCGTCAGCAAATTTTTCCCTTCATCAAAGGCTGTTGACATCATAAAACTGCCTGATGAAAAAAGATCATGGAAACGGTGGTATTTCCTCCTTGCGATATATACGGCAATATTGATTATCTTCCTTGCAATGTTTTCAAGAATATTCGGATGATAGATAGAATAATGAATTAAAAACCGATGATAAAATAGAATCAGGCCCACTATTAAAAAAAAAATAGCGATTTATAATAGACTTTAAATTAACAACGACATTTAGCGCATCTGGAGCAGTGACTAAAGTTGATTAAGAAACTATTAAGAATTCTAAACCAGATAAAGAGAAATTGTACAATTCTAAGCCTAAAGAAAATATTTGCTTCAAGTTTCACACACAGCAGGGAATATATGAATAGAAGATTATACAGGGAATATTAGATAATAAAAAATGAATATTTGGATAATTTTAAGGGTATAATCATCATAATTATATTGATAACCGCATCTTGTCGTGATCTAAATATTATAATAATATCCTCATCAGGACAATCCATTAGCTGTCATCTTTTTACAAACGTAATGTAGATGTAGGGGCGAACGGCCGTTCGCCCCTACTGATAAATATAGTTCTTCTATCTATTCAGTAGTAAAGCTCCATACCTCGCTCTCTGTCTCTCCTCCGTTGTTGTCCGATGCTACAACCTTCCA
>JAXHTB010000133.1:0-9183 GCA_034190185.1 Spirochaetota bacterium
TATATATTTAAAATCTAGGGATAAAATATATCTGGGCATATGTAATATATCATTATCTAATGATATCATCAATCCATTCGATCTTCCCATTAAAAATTGATATCAGGTCGAATCTGTAAAGAAAATCTTTAGAATGATATTGTGGATGTGCGGATAAGAAATGATAGGCTATTTTTCGAAGGGTCCTTTTTTTGCGATTACTAATAGAATAGAGAGCACCGCCATAGTCAGAGGTTTTTCTGTTTTTGACTTCAACAAAGACAATCAAATTGTCTTTTTTTACAATAATATCGATCTCTCCAGCCCTCTGAAACCGATAATTTCTTTTAATGATCTCAAAATCCTTCTCTTTAAGGAAATCGCAGGCTATGTCTTCCCCTTTTCTCCCGACTTCTCTATTATCTGTACTGTTCTTCATATTCTTCACAACTATATTGAAATGTTGGTTTATGATTAACTGCACATAAGTTATACATAATTTAGCAACGATATGTTAAATTATATTTTATCATTGAAGTAAAACCAAATGTAAGCTCAAACTGTTTTCAGAAATTAAATAGTGGGTTTTTTTAGCCTCAGATTAACACAGATGAAACACTGGTTTTCACTATAGAATTATGGTATTATTATGTAGTCAAGCCGTACGAAAAGTATGTGATAATTCGTGTATATCAGTGGCTAATAATATTAACGATCGAATTTATATTGCACTGACTGATTATCTACAATCACTAGCATCATTCCTTCTGAAATCAGATTGAACTTACAACCAAATAAGTATGATTAAAATCTATAAGAAACGCAAAATAGGAATGAAAAATGATGATTTGGGAAGATTCATACATCCGCAGGAATGAAAGCATCTAATTATTAAATCCCCCTGAAATTATTAACCTCACTAAAACCAAATAATCAAATCTGCTGAGATCAGTAAAAAAAGTATAGAAAAGATCAGAGAACATCCAGAAAATTTACACCGCTTTCTCGTTCATCTAATGCTTTTACTATATATAATGAAGTTTCTTCAATAAGATTAATTATAACATTCTCTGTAAGTTTGACATGATTGCTATCAAATATTAGTTTAATTAATGGGCGTAGAGGTTTTTTAGTCATTGAGCCGATTACAAGTCCTATACTTTTATCATTTAACTGGACAATAGACCCAATAGGATATACAGACATTGCAGAAAGAAAAACACGTAAAATGACAGGATCAAATTTATTAGCACCGCTAGAAAGCAACTGCTTCATTGCATGATAAAAAAGGCACTTCTTTCTGAAACTCCTATTCACAGTTTGAGCCTCATAGCTGTCTGCTATCATTGCTATTCTTGCATATTCGCTTATCATACTGCCCTTAAGGCCCCTTGGATACCCTTTGCCATCAAATTGTTCATGATGCTGAAGAGAAACAATAGCTATCTTCTCTCGTACATTTCCTAGATCACGAAGGGCTTTGAATCCATGTAAAGGATGTGTCTTTATTAAATTATACTCCTGCTCAGTTAAATTCGATTGTTTATGGGTAATATACACAGGCATCTTGGCCATACCTGCATCTATTAAAAGGGTTGAAAGTCCAAGTTCCCTAAGTTTTACAGGTGTATATTTCAAAGCTATTCCAATAAGTAATGCATAAAAGGTAACATTTACAGAATGAAATAAAAGATAATTTTTCCCTTCATCAAGGCCATAAAGAAATAAAAATATATTATTATTTTCTCTTATTAAATCAATAATATTTGAAAGAGAATACTCAATTTCATCGGTTGTAAAGGGTTCATCATTTTTTATAGCTTTATATACCTCTCCAACAGCAGTACAAGCATCCTTATGCACAGCAATTAACCGTTTTCTATTTTTCAGCAAACGATTATAATCATCAAAAATTACTTTAGTATCATTAGTGCTAACGGTTTCTGATCTTTTTGCATATTGCTTTATCTCTTCTTCTGTAGAAATAATTTCGCCAGCAGTTTCTATCTCATTGACTCCCCATTGCATCAATTTCTTAATATCACTTTCCTTAATTGAAACATTTGCGACAACATACATATTATTGCTATCTATGTATATTGGTTTGCTAAATCGCATTCCTGGCTTTAGTTCTTCAACAGGAATTTTTTTCATCGATACACCTTAATAAATCTTATTATCGATCTTTCTCTTAAACTCATTATTAGTTTCATAACAGTAAGCTAATACTTCAGACGCTGCTTTAAAAAGTTCATCAGGAATTGGACTCCCAAAATTAAGGGCTGACAGTACTTCAGCTAAATTAGCATCTTTATAAATAGTAATATTATTTTCTTTAGCAATCTCAATCATTCTATTAACTAGTATACCATGAGCAACTGCTAAAACTTTAGGAATCTCCCCCACAGTATAACCTATTGCTACGCCTTTCCTTTCATGTCCCATGATAATATATGAACAAAAGATATGTTTATCCTATTCTACACTTTAAAATCAAGAGTCTTATTTAACAATCTAAATGAATTAATTTCAATAATTTTTTCGATAATATTTTGACTATTATGCAGATTAATATTAAATTTCTTGTTTATAGTACTTCTCAACCTTTCATATAAAAGATCAATACGATTTTGCAAAGCCATTAGACTAGTTTCCTTAGTGCAGAAAATGTCAATCCTAATAAAATTGGAAAAATCTTTAAATAGTATCTCAACAATTCCAAGATCCGTCAATTGGATTAATAGAATAAAGGATTTATCATAACAGATATATTTAATAGCCCTAAATTCATCATTTATATAATATGGTATTTCACCTTCAAAAATATTATTTTTATTTGAAGAGTCGTTAGGAAGCAGTATATCAATTATTTTTTCTAAATACTCATGTCCTTCATTTTTTTGTACTAGAAGCCTATTGACATCTTCTAATAATTTATTTAACTTCTCTTTTAGTAATTTCTCATCTTTAAAATATTTTCTGTATTCAGAAATAATGTAATTATCCATCCCAAGGCTTATCAAAATTGAAGAGAGATAATCGATATTAAATCCTTTTATAAAAGATAAAAAAGTAGAAAAAAACAGAAGATTCTCCTTGGATATTCCTAACTTTATTAAATTATTTAATAGATTAACTATATCATTTTGTACAAATTGCTCCTTATAATATATCTTCAAGAAAAGACTATTAAAATTAAATATATTCGGAACACCATCCTTCAAATATCTCGATAACGTAAATAGGCTATTTCTATCGAAATCATCTTGATTGAATACAGAAAACCTAAATAATTGTTCAATATAATCCTTATTATTAAAATTGTCAATTATTTTGAAGATAAACAATTGATCGCTCTTTCTTTCAAGAACAAGATTTACCTTATCACCGTACGGCACACCCTGTAAAAATTCAGCTTTTACTCTTTTCCCAGCTATATTTAGTATGGCATACCTGTTATCAATCTTTTCAACTATTGAGGCAGATATCTTTTTCCCAATTTGAAAATCCTTTAACAGATCAGAAATTGATATCTTACCTGAAATTCTAATTGTATTATTATTGATCTTCATAAAGTGACTGATTTAACATATCACTAAGTGGTTTATATGTTTTTCTATGAATTGGAGACGGGCCTAACTTCATAATAGCTCTTCTATGCTCTAATGTGCCATAACCTTTATTTCTGTCTAATCCATATCCAGGATACAACAGTTCAAATTTCTCGACCAATCTATCTCTTTTAACCTTAGCAATAATAGATGCCGAAGCTATCGATATTGAAACAGAATCTCCTTTTCTTAGGGGAACAACAGGAATACCGACATCGAAGTTGAAGTTTCCATCCATTAGGATAAGATCAGGTTTAACTGGGATCCTTTTTAATAATTTCAATAGTGCGTATTCAGTTGCCCTGTTAACATTCTCTTTATCAATGATACGGTGGGAAATAATTTCTGTAAGAGCAAATTGAGAATATTTCTCTACAAGCCCTAATAGCTTATTCCTTTTATTAGGGGATAACCTTTTGGAATCGTCAATAAGATCAAGTATTTGTTCAGCAGGATCAAAAATAAATTCATCCTTGTATACTACAAGTCCGACATATAAAGGACCAGACAGGGCTCCTCTTCCAGCCTCGTCAATGCCAGCAATTATACTACATCCTTTAGTAATGAAAAATTTTTCAAAATCAAATGTTGGTTGAAATGTAGAGCATTTATATATCCGCACACTACTTATTCGCTAGAAGTCCCAGTATTATTTTCAACTTCAGCTTTTAGTATTGTTTTAGCTGTAGGGACTGAGTCGTTTGATTCCTTAGCAGAATCTTCATCAGTTATTAATGTTTCAGTCAAATTCCTTTGATCAATCGGTTTTTCATCAACTTTTAAGTTACTTTTTAAAGATCTGTGATTTATCACCTCTTTTAGTTTAGCTGATTTTCCTCTCCTTTCTCTGAGATAATAAAGCTTAGCTCTTCTAGTTTTACCCTTCTTTACAACCTCAATCTTCTCAATTCTTGGTGAGAATACAGGAAAAATTCTTTCCACTCCAATATCGTAAGATATCCTTCTTACTGTAAAGGTCTTTCTTATTCCTTTTTGATTTATTGCAATTACAATTCCTTCATACTTCTGTATCCTCTCTCTTTCACCCTCAACAATTTTATAATGGACCTTTACTGTATCACCAACCTCAAAGTTAATATCTTTCTGATGCGGCATTATTTCATTTTCAATAGATTCAATTATATTCATTTATCTTCACCTAATTTTATATATCTTTTATACAAGTCGGGTCTTACCCTTTTAGTTTTTTCAATACTGTTCTTAAGTCGCCACTCTCTTATCTTTTCATGATCCCCACTTAATAGAATATCCGGTACTTTCCAACCATCAATATCCTTTGGTCTTGTATATTGAGCATATTCTAATAAAAAATTCTCGAAACTCTCTTCATGAAGTGAATTAGTATTTGACATAAAACCAGGAATATACCTAGCTACAGCATCAATTATTACTAAAGCTGCATACTCTCCGCCAGATAATATATAATCACCAATAGAGATCTCATAATCAACGTATCTATCCAATACCCTTTGGTCAACTCCCTCATAATGCCCACAAATAATACAAAGTTCTTCTTCTGCAGAAAGACTTTTTACTAAATCTTGATTAAGCATCATTCCAGAAGGGCTAGTGTATATGACCTTAGTTTTTTCTCCCTTTTGCGATTCAATAGCCTTAAAAAGGGGGGCAGGCATAAGCAACATTCCACTGCCACCACCATAGGTATAGTCATCACATCTGCGAAATTTATTATCAGAGTATTTCCTTAGATCTATAATATCAATCGCCAATAAATTTGAAGTTATTCCTTTATGCAGGAGACTGGTACTCAAAGGACTTTGAAAAAAATCTGGGAAAAGAGTAATTATCTTAAAAAGTTTCAATCGATCAACCCAATAATTGGATTAATTTCAATAATTCCTTTAGAAATGTGCTTAGTGTCAACCATAGATTCAACAAAAGGAATAAGATATTCCTTTCCTGTATTATCTTTTATTATAAGCACATCACTTTCACCGGCTAAAATAATATCTACTACTTCGCCAAAATAATCTCCCTTCCAATATACATTACTTCCAATGATCTCATAAAAAAAGAATTGATCCGGATCAAGAACTTCCCTCGCATTTTCGGCATTACTTTTTTCAATAAATATCTCGCAACCTTTTAATAAAATGAGTTCTTCACGATTGGATATGCCTTCTAACTGTAAAAGTGACACTTTCCCAGGCATATGAATAAATTCCTTAACAAGATATTCCCTATATTGACCAGCAGTTTTTATCAGAATTTTATTGCCAGGATTGAAACGCTCCAATATATCTGTTATTATAAAAATTTTTAAGCGTCCCTTAAGCCCATGAACGCCAATAATAGTGCCAATCCTTAAAAAATTATTTTCTTTAATCAATCAAGTATTTCCAAAACCACCCTTTTCCCTTGTTTTGTTGCAGAAGCATTAAGGATAATCCTGATTGCCTTTGCAATACGCCCATGCTTTCCGATTACCTTTCCAATATCTTCTTTTGCTACTTTAAGTTCAAGTATAGTCGATTTTTCACCTTCAACATCCTGTACTAAAACTTCTTTAGGATTATCTACAAGAGCTTTTACAATGTACTCGACAAGTTCTTTAATATCCATCAACAATCGCCTCCACAGAAATTATTTTGCTTCCTTAAATTTGCTCCAAATCCCCTTCTTTTTTAAAAGGTTTTCCATTGTACCTGTAGGCACAGCACCCTTATGAAGCCAGTTCAGAACTCTCTCTTCATTAACATCAAACTGATCTTCTGAGATTGGATGATATTTACCAAGGTATTCAATAACATCCCCTCCTCTCTTTTTTCTACTGTCTACAGCAACAACGCGATAAAAGGGCTTTTTTTTAGTACCAACTCTCTGTAATCGTATCTTAACTGCCAATTATACTACCTCCCATAAGAAATATTGAATTATTAATATACCCCCATTTTTTGTCAATACAAAATATCTATTCATCTTAAAATTTTAGGCAATACCCCTCCTTATCGATCGTCAGAAGGAACATTTCAGATACAGCGTTCAGATCAAACTATAATATCCCAAGAGAAGTCAAGGCTTTTCTGCACCCTGTATCTTAATATTGCGGCTACTGACCTATTCAAAATTCTGTACATTTCTACTTATTATTTCAATAACCTTTTTATTATAAATAATGCTTATACGCGCATTCCCTGTCCTATGATATATAAAACTTATATCTTCATCTCCCTTCATTTTTCTTGAAAATCTTTTTCTTTTGGACCTGTTATCTTGAATATAGACCTCAAACATGCCGCTTTTAAAATGTGATGGTATTTTATAATCCAGCCTATCATAGGAAACATAAGGGCGTTCTTTCATGGGATAATAATAAACCTTAAGATCTACTTTGTCACCCTTTTTTATTAATTTCTCCTTTTTAGGGGACTGCGACATTATAATACCACTCATCTTTTTGGATCGTGTTTCCTTTATCTCTTCATATAAATTCAGTCCTTTAGCATAAAGGAGGTTTATAGATAATTCTATTGATTGCCCAATGATATTTGGCATTTTCATATTTTCATTTAATGCGCCGGCAGATACTAAAATATTTATCTTTGTGTCAGGGGCTATCTCCTCACCTGCCCTGGGACTCTGATCAATAACAATATTGTCAGAAGTCTTTTCTGATGGAATATACGATATTATACCAGGATTAAGTGAAACAGATCGGTTATATAAATGAAGATTTTTTAGTTTATTTAGCGCAAAAGGAAGTTTCAATCCAATAAGGTTTGGCACATCAACATAAAGATTACTTCTGCTCAACACAAGCTTAAACCTGCTTCCTTCAGATACAATAACACCTGAATCGGGATGCTGGTTTAGTATTATTCCATTATCAATATCAAATACATCATAAAAACTGATATCTGCCTTTAATCCACTTCTACTTATACTATTATAAACATCAACAAAACGCTTTCCTACAACATAGGGGACCTCCACCTCTCCTTTAGGCTTTGTCAGGAAGATCAAAACAATTGTAGAAACCAACATATAGGCTGACAGCCCAATAAATAAAATTATGGCTATTCTTCCAAAACCCCTATATTTTTTTTTACTTGCTTGATTGCTACTGTAATTCCCTTTATCATCTAGATCCTTTGCCATCTTTTCCATATTCCCTTAAGTTTATACTATTATTTTTACTACATGTATCTCTTTCAATTTACCTTTTACAGAAATAGGGGGAATCTTTTCAACCTTTATTTTTTTCTTGATCTTTGAATAAAGCTCCTTTGAAATCAAAATTTCTCCAGGCCCGGCTACAGAGCATAATCTTGCTGAAAGATTAACAGCATCTCCCACACATGCAAAATCCATTCTAAAGCTGGATCCGATATTGCCAACTACGACATCTCCGCCATGGACCCCAATACCTACTTCAAAAATCGGAAGATCTTTTTTCATCCTATCTGTATTTGCTTTCTTTATCGCTTTCATAATCTCTATGGCAGTTTCAACTGCTAGATCTTGTCTCTTATCTCCAGAGAAATGAGCCATGATCTCATCCCCAGTATAATCATCTATATCACCATTATTGGATACAATAATCTTAGCTTGCAAATCAAGATAAAAATTCAGCACTTCAATTACTGTTTCAGGATCGTTCTTTTCAGAGAAAGATGTAAAACCCCTCACATCACTAAATAAAAATGCAAGACTCTTTCTATCAGTTCTGCCAGGATCTATCAGATCCTTACTCTTTCCTATCATGCTTTTGGTAGACTGAGATACAAACTTCTCCAGATGAAATTTTACTTTCAATTCATCGAGCATATTATTAAAAACATCTCCCAATCTGCCGATCTCATCATTTGCTGCTATTATGATCCTTGTATCTAAATCCCCGGAGCTTACAGCCATGGCCCACCCTTCAAGCTTTTTAATATTTTGCATCATAAAGTTCAGCACAAACAGGAAGGAAATGCTACATGCTACAAACATTATAAGCGCGATAAGCATAATCTCATTTATATTCTGATCTAACTCAGTTTTAATCTTATCAACATTAAAGATAATTGCTAGAGCTCCAAGACGCCGAATTCTCTCTATCTGATCTGATAAACTATTCATACGTTTTATTATCAGGTCATTTATACCCTTTGCCTTATCCGGCATATCGTTTAAATATGCTTCAATCTTTCTTTTCTTCTGAATAAATAACCATTTATCACGCCAAAGCCATCTTTCTTTTTTTTCAATTCGCTTATCCCGATAAATCATGATATTTGCAAATAATTTTAGGAAAAGAAACTCAATATCTGACGCCTTAACTATTGTTAAAGGCAGGCTTCTTTCTTTCTTATGCAACCCAGGATCAAATTCACTACCAAGGGTATCCTTATATCTCTTCCATAATATTCGATATATTCTTTCTCTTGTGGTAATGTCTGAATCATGATATTTTTGATAATATTGTTTAAAATCTTTAAGTAAACGTACGACATTGCCCTTCTGTAAAAATATAGGATAAGTTATAGCACGATATTCCTTCCTGATTATCTCTTTAGTCCTTTTATCCTTTATTTCATTTGAAAAATCATATAATAATAATTTTTCT
>JAXHTB010000134.1:0-9147 GCA_034190185.1 Spirochaetota bacterium
GGAAACTCATCCATCAGGAAGAGCGTCGCGTGTTCGGGCTTCGGTACGCTCAGATCTTGCATCGCCTCGAAGGCGGCATTGAACAGCAAGCGAAGCCAGGCCTTATAGGTATCGCCCATGCCCGCAGGCAGGACGATATAGAATAATTATGACTGCCCAGACAGAGAGAAGATTTAATTTCCTTGTCAAGATGTATTTTAATAGCTTCTTTTGCTAGAGGTATATCTTTATCAATTAACTGTTTCTGCAGCGCCTTTGTTTCTGTGCTGACTGCAATGATTTTTTCGTTTTCCAGACTGTATATTATGGTAGGAACAAGATAGGCTAAGGTCTTTCCTATTCCAGTTCCAGCCTCTATTAGACTATTCTTTTTGCAGATCAGATTCTCAAGGATGAATTCCGCCATCTGAAGTTGTTCCTGACGAAATTCAAAACCGGAATGAATACTGCTAAGACATCCTTTCTCTCCAAATATTTTCTGCATTATTATTTCATAATTTTTTCTATTATATTTGTAGTTGAAAATCCCTGGTAATGTGGCAATATCTTGACAATACCGCCATACTCTTCAACAACTTTTTTCTCAGGAAGTTCCTTGTTTTTGTAATCTCCGCCCTTTATATGGATATGAGGTCTCACCCTTTGCAGAAACTCTATTGGGGTATCCTCTGAAAATATTACAGAATAATCTACAAAACCGAGACAAGATACGATTGATGCTCTGCTATCCTCATTGTTTACAGGTCTGTGTTCTCCCTTAAGTATCTTTACTGAGTCATCGCTATTAATACCGACTATAAGTATGTCGCCATATTCAGAAGCTGATTGAAGATATTCTATATGCCCTATGTGAAGGATATCAAAACACCCATTAGTTGTGACAATTTTATGCTTATCCCTTATCTTTGAACAGATATATTCAATTTCATCTATTTTTACAATTTTATCTTTATAATTTTTTACTTTCATCGTTATAATTTTTTTTATTAATATTTAATATATTCGGTTTATATATTAAATATTATTATTTATATGATAAACCTGAAGGAACAATAAAACAGGATAAAAATTATTACGGGGAATTTCAGGAATATAAAGCAAACCTATTCAAATTTAAATGATGGATATTTGTCAACCAAGCCGAATATATATGAGAGAACACTTGCTGTATATCTGTAATAACGAACCATAAAATCGAAAAATATTTTGGGCCATCTTTTTATTACCAAGACAGATATTATTCCCATTAAATAGATGAACATACCGCCTAAACTAAGTATAATTAAAAGGATCATATGCGGTAAAGCAGCTATAAGAATACCGATCACAGTAAGTCTTAGGAAAGCAAGGAATTTTGAAAATGATACAGGATATACGATCTCGAACTGAATTGGATGATCTATATCTTTCCTGCCAAAGAATATGGGCGAATCTTCAACTACACCCTTTGCACAAGCATCGATTGAGAGAAGATAGCGAAGTGTATTCTCCTGAATTTCCAAAAAATCTTCCTGAAAGCCTGCTCCAAGTAGCACAAGCAGCCAATTTATAGCTCCTACAATGGTCGATACAAGAGTATAGATTAATGATACAATTAGATGCGGAATAAGTTTGATATAATATAAGCCTAAAAGCCTAGCCAATGCTGAAAGAGGTGAGCATTTAAGAGAATAATCTATAGAAAAATTAACTGTGCCTGCAGGAGTCATATCGATGGAATAATCATCATACACATTTAATTTTGCTTGATGTTCCGCAAAGTCTCTTCTTGTTTCAAGATCGAGAAAATTATCTTCTTCCGCAACTTGCGGCTCATGCACAATATCATCAAGATCGATTTCTGGAAGATCGTCAAATTCCCTTTTAGTCTGAAAGTCAATATCATCATCCATAGTATCAATAGATTCATCTATTTGCAACCTGACACTTTTTGTGGAGGGTGGAACAGGAATAGCAGGCGATTTAGTTTCAATAACTAACTCATCAATTGGTACACTTGTGTCCTCTATTATCAGTCTGTCATCTTCGTCGAGTGTTTCTCCTTTTGCTATTACTTCAACCTCCTCTAATGGAAGATCTAGTGAATCGAGATCTATTGTAATATCTACATCTTCATTTATATGATCGTGATTGTATTCATCAGCATCTGAAATGCCAACTTCATCTGAATTCTCTTCAATTTGCATTAAGCCTGGCGACTCACTATCCTCTTCAAGTTGGATATCGAGAGACTCTACATCAATAGTGATATCCATTTCATCATCTTCAGCATGATGCAAAGCTGATGTCTCATCCTTAACGTTATCAGAAACTGTGCCAGCATCATGATCGATATCATTAGAATTTGGAATTGATGCTACACTTTCAACCTCATCAAGATCAATATCAAGAGCATCAATGTCAATTGTGACATCATGTTCTTCAGTTTCATCCTGAATGGAAATGCCAGTCTCTTGATCAGTCTGAGCTCCTTGTCCAAAATCAATATCTTGATCAACGGCTTGAGTATCAATAATCTGTTGATCCTCCTCTAATTCCAGATCAAGGGAATCGATATCTATAGCAATATTTTCATCATCTAATAATGCTTCCTCTCCCTTATCCTCTTCCTCAATTTCAATTTTTCCTGTATCATCAAATATTTCTTCTTCAAGTAATGTTAGTTTCTCATCTTCAGAAAGCTCTTCCCCAACAATCTCTAATTTTTCTTCTGTTTCAACAGGGATTGCATCTTCTATGTCTTGTGGGGAATAGGCTATATCCTCTTCAAGAGGCAGGAATTCCTCGTCAATATTTGCTTCCTTATCCTGCATTATTTCCTTATCTAAGCTGACTTCGGGTTCTTCTGATTTTTCAAAAAAATCTATGTCTTCAATTTCATCTGTTCCTTCTTCAGATAGTTCTGTTGTGTCCTGCTCAGCTTCTAAGGTGTGAATATCTCCCAGATCTATTTCTGAGAGATCGATGTCCTCTTCTTCAGCTACAGGAATTTCTTCTTCACTTACATCTATTTCTTCACCGAGTGTTGCTTGTTCCGGCAGGTCAGTAAATACATCAAGATCGAGCTCCTCATCTGATGCAGGTGTGTCTATTGCATCTGTTTCTTCTTCTGATAATGCCGCTGGCATCTCATCAGCTTCTAATGTGTCATCTATAGCAATATCTCCCAGGTCTATATCCGAGAGATCGATGTCCTCTTCTTCAGCTACAGGAATTTCTTCTTCACTTATATCTATTTCTTCACCGAGTGTTGCTTGTTCCGGCAGGTCAGTAAATGCATCAAGATCGATATCCTCATCTGATGCAGGTGTGTCTATTGCATCTGTTTCTTCTTCTGATAATGCCGCTGGCATCTCATCAGCTTCTAATGTGTCATCTATAGCAATATCTCCCAGGTCTATATCCGAGAGATCGATGTCCTCTTCTTCAGCTACAGGAATTTCTTCTTCACTTATATCTATTTCTTCACCGAGTGTTGCTTGTTCCGGCAGGTCAGTAAGTGCATCAAGATCGATATCCTCATCTGATGCAGGTGTGTCTATTGCATCTGTTTCTTCTTCTGATAATGCCGCTGGCATCTCATCAGCTTCTAATGTGTCATCTATAGCAATATCTCCCAGATCTATATCCGAGAGATCGATGTCCTCTTCAAGTGAAAGACCTTCAGGCATCTCTTCTTCAATAGCGTCAGTTCCAATATCCCCGGAATCTAATTCATCTTCTGTCTGTTCTTGTTGAAATCCTTTTTCATCCAATAAACCTTCTAAAGGCATTTCTGCATCCAGTGATGTGTCAACTGGTTCTTTCCCTCTGTTGTTAATAACAACATTCTCATCACATTTCATGCATGTGAATCCGAATTTTTTATTCTCAACCTTTTTATCATCAACAGAGTACTTTGAATTACAATTTGTACACGTGACTATCATCTCTTATTATGCTCCTATCTGCCTGGGAAAAACCTTTCATTTATATTATGCTGTATAATCAAAAAGGATATTGGTAAAAAAATTATTGAATACCACTTTATATCTCTTCCATTCATTTCTTCCGATTTTTGCATATATTTAAGATTAATATATAGAAACCAGATTCCAGCAGTAAAGAAAATTAGCAATATATTAGATATAGGATTGTCTTCAAATATTTCACTTACTCTGGCTAACCACCAGAAATAGTAGAAACCTAAAGTAAAGATTATCAAAAGGAGTAAAACGATAAGATTATATTCCGGTATATACTCATCCTTCATGGTGTCCTCAAAAAAATATATAATTATGCGAAGAAAAGTTCTAACAAGTTTTCAATAAGAATATTATTTAATGTTGGTGTTTACTTTATATACATATATGAGCATTTTTTTCAATGTAAAAATATCTTTTTAGCCCAATATTATGCTGTTAAGAATATTTAAAAATTGCAAAATATTTCAGTTATGTTAATAATAAAGTAAAGTGATTATAATCAAAGCCTGTAACCATTAATAATTATGATATGCAAATGACATCTTTTCGGAAATCAAATTGATTTAATATGAAATTATAATATATAATATAAGTTGTTCAGTTATCATATGAAAGGATTTCAGGGATTAAGTGGGGATATATTGTAGAATTGTTGTTTTTGTCACTCAAATCCTCAAATCCTTAACTCCTCAGCAGCTTATCCTGCTATTCCCAACTATACGGAATATAAATATTACTGCTTTTGGGTATTTCAAATAGAAGTTAGAATCTATAGATATTTTTACTATTTCTCTTTTGTTAGAAGTATTTACTTATTAATTAAATCAAAACCTGAGTATATATTTATTCTATTCTTTTATTTATTAACGGAGAATTTACTCATTTTTCTTACATTTTTTTATCTTAGATAACATTCAAGAAGATGACAAATTAAATAATAGTTATGAAATATGCCGATTATGAAAATAATGACGATTATAATAAAAAAATCGATTACTTATACTATTCTCAGTATAGTTATATTTTTATATTCATCTAACCTGAGCGCAAAAACATCTGACGATTTTCCTTATAAACTTAGCGCCCCTTATGACATAATGCTTGGAGGCACAGCATTGTCATTGCTTGGTATTTCTGAGTATTTCAGGGAACGGAAGTCGTTACCCTCTAGATCAGAGGTCAACGATCTAGATAAAAAAGACATTAATGCTTTTGACAGGTCAGCTACCAACAATTATTCCAAAGATGCATCAAGAGTAAGTGATATATTGTTATATACATCAATTCTATCTCCTGTTTTAATATATACTGCATCATTAGAAGGGTCAGAATACTGGCTTATTATGCTAATGTATTGTGAGGCATTTTTTATAAATCTTGGACTCACCCTTACTGTCAAGGCTATAGTATCCAGAGAAAGGCCTTATATGTACAATGATTCAATATCAATAGACAAAAAAATGGAGAACAGAGAGAACTCAGTGAGATCATTTTATTCCGGGCATACTTCAAGAGCTTTCTGCGCTGCTATGTTTCTTTCAAAGGTGTATAGTGACTTGCACCCAAAATCAAATTGCAGATATTTAGTATGGGGGCTCTCTTTTTCAGTTGCTATAACAACGGGTTATCTTAGGTATGCAGCAGGGAAGCATTTCCTAACAGATATATTGGCAGGAGCAATTACTGGTAGCCTGATCGGATATTTTGTTCCTGAGCTTCACAAAAGAGGAAGGTATAGCAACATTTCACTTAATCCTATTATCAATGAAATGAAAGGAGCAAGTGTCTCACTATTTTTTTAAAATTTAATCTTAATCCCATCAAAATTATCAAAATCCGAAAACCTTGACATCTTTTTATTAGTAACTGATCAATAATTGCCAAGTTAGTAATCGAAAATTCACTTAATTAGGTAGTAAAAGTAAATAATTATTGATAATATGTCATTAATCTAATTTAATTAATCCTGATTATTGAATCGTTATATTTTATTAGATTAAATAATAAATAATACTTGTATTTATTAAGTGATTTTGATTATAAAAAGTTAACATTAAATAAATACACAATAAAAGGAGAAAAAAATGACACAACCAATAAAAGATGGTGATACCATAAGTGTGCATTATACTGGTAAATTTGAAGATGGCACAGTTTTTGACTCATCCATGGGGCGAGCTCCGATCATGTTTACAGTAGGTTCAGGACATCTTATTAAGGGATTTAATGACGCTGTTCTTGGTCTGGTTCAGGGAGACAAAAATACTGTTACCATTACCCCAGAAGAAGGTTATGGTGAACGCAGGGATGATTTTATTATCAATATGCCTAAGTCAACCTTGCCAGAGGGTATGGAATTGGAGGTTGGAATGCAGGCACCACTGGCAGATAAGTCCGGCAATCCTGTACCTGCAGTTGTATATGAGATTCTTGATGATGTAATAAGAATGGATATCAATCATCCATTAGCAGGAAAGACTCTGATATACGATATCGAAATTCTTCAAACAGGTCTGGAACCTCTTCAGCACTCTCATGATGCAGGTGGGTGTTCCTGTGGATGCGAAAGTAACTGCAACCCTGATTGCAATATTGATTGTTCGGAATCTTAACATCTTTAAATATAACAGTTGCCTTTTAGCTGAAAACATTAATAAGTTGAACGCAAAGTTTAAGGAAGAACAAGAATTTACACAAATATGCTTATGGTTGATATTAATTAGAATCTGACTTTTGCCTATTTATGGAATCTATATGCAGTAAGATTCAGCAGCAATACCTAAAATCGCTTAAAATCTTCATAAAAATAAAAATCTGTGTTTCTCTGCGAAAATCTACGGCAAAAATATACTTATAATGGTGATTAACTGTGATTTTTTTTGCGGAAGATGAACGCAAATTTAAAAGGATTGGTAAGCTCAAACTGTTTTCAGAAATTAAATATTATGTTTTTTAGCCAAGGATTAACACGGATGAAACACTGATTTTTCTTATAGAATTATGGTATTATTTTCATGCAGTCAAACCGTTAGAACAGTCCGGGATAATCCATGCATATCAGCGGCTAAAAATTTTAACAATGGAGTTTGTATTGTACTGGCTGATTTTCTTCCAAGCATTACTTTTGAAATCAGTTTGTGCTTACAAACGTATAATTTGGCGCCGCGTTGCGGATTAACTTAACTGACTGGTTTGCCCGGGAACTGCCGGAATTTTATTCGTCGTTGTTTTTCGCTGTGAAGATAAGTCCACAACTTGATCGGTTCATATACTTTACCTTTTGCGCAGCAAGTTACCAAGTGAACGAAGATTGTAATTTATCTACCTGCCTACAGCATCTTTTATTTGTCATACTTCACGGATAATTTCATCACTCATTGTCTGTTATCCCCTTTAGTTCCTGTTGTGTGCAGATTTTCAGATACATGTAACCGGAATCTGCACTGCCATCATTATTTAACACCGATTTTCACACTATTTTTAAGCGGTCTGTGAATATTCATAAATTATGTATATTCAGAACTCGTGACATTTGGCACTTACTTATTTGTACGGTATCCATTTTTTGGCAAATAAAATTGCACTTTTTACATAATGCCGAAACTTCTGAATTATAATGATGACGTTCATAAAACATATACAGGCACCTGCACAGTAAAGTGAGCTTTTTTACAAGGTTAGTTTCTATTTGCGCATTGGTATCTTTAAGTAAATCTGGCAAGACTAAACTATAAGGTACAGAATCCTCGTTCTTCAATATCGAAAGTTCCCTTTCTTCAGAGATAAATCTACAAAAAGTCGTTGCAAAAAGTCGAAAATATTGGAAAAAGTCGTTGCAAAAAGTCGAAAATATTAGAAAAAGTCGTTGCAAAAAATACTATCTCATATAATTATATATATCCATGAACAGACTAATCTATAAAAATCTTCTCAAATGGAAAAATTCTCCAACAAGAAAACCACTTTTATTACAAGGAGCCCGTCAGGTTGGTAAAACATATATACTTGAAACCTTTGGAAAAAAAGAATTTAGTAAACATTATTTATTTAACTTTGAAAAGAATAAAAATCTTAATTTAATATTTGATAAAGATTTGAACCCGGAGAGAATAATTTCAGAATTATCCATAAGTTCCGGCAAGAGAATTGACATCAATACTGATCTTGTAATATTCGATGAAATTCAGGAATGTCCTAGGGCAATAAACAGCCTAAAATATTTCTGTGAAGATATGCCTAAACTGTCCCTTTGCAGTGCAGGCTCACACATCGGAGTAAAACTTTCATCAGATCCTTTTCCTGTTGGGAAAATTGAATTCTTACAACTTTATCCCATGAACTTCCAAGAATTCTTAAATGCAACAGAAGAAAGCATGTTAATAGAAATATTTGAATCATTCAATAAAGAAAAAATAATTCCTGAAATTGCTCACATAAAACTTATGGATATACTGAAAGAATATTATATAACCGGAGGAATGCCTCAGGTAGTTTCAACATATTTATCATCAAGAAATAATAAAGTTGAAGCCATAAAAAATGTTAGGTCATTGCAGAGAGACCTAATGGAAAGTTATACAAAGGATTTTGCCAAACATGCCGGAAAAATTAATTCAATGCACATAATTTCTGTTTTGGAAAATATTCCAATGCAGCTTTCAAAAAACATTGATGGCTCTATTAAAAGATATCAATTTAAAGGTGTTATACCAAAGAAAAAAAGTTTCCCCGAACTTCAAGGTCCCATAGATTGGCTTGAGAAAGCAGGTCTCGTGATAAAAGTAAAGGTCTGCAATAGATCAGAATTGCCCCTTGAAGCCTTTTGCAAAAATAACATGTTCAAACTATTATTATTCGATATTGGTTTACTGGGCTCCATGCTGGACCTGCCATATAATTCAATATTAAGTCAGGACTATGGTATTATAAAGGGTTATTTTGCAGAAAACTATGTTGCTCAGGAACTGGTAGCATCGGGTGTTTCTAAACTTTACTCATGGACAGAAAGAAATTCAGAAATTGAGTTTTTACAATCAATAGATGGTAAAATTGTTCCCATTGAAGTTAAAGCGGGAACAAAAACTCAAGCAAAAAGTTTGAAGCAATATATCATCAAATATTCACCGGAAAAAACAATTAAGATATCAGGAAAACCCCTGGAGATTAAAAATAAAACTTTAAT
>JAXHTB010000135.1:0-9121 GCA_034190185.1 Spirochaetota bacterium
TTTATAACTTTATCTGAATTACAATAGTTTTTCTTTAATAATAAGATAATATTATAGTAAGTAAAATATATGGGATAAAAGTGATTCTTTTTTCAATTGACTCCTTAAATCCTAAAAGCCTTTGTAATAAAACAGCATATCTTGTATAGTACATTTTTAATATATATATAGTATATTACATATCAAAACATGAATTATGAAAATTTGAGATAGCATTTGAAGAAGGAGGTTTATAATGACAGTTTTTCAATTCCCCAAAAGTCCTAACAAGGTGCATCCTGTTGAACCTAGCGCTGTTGGTTCGAGGAATTCAATTGTGCAGGAGGGTCGTGACAAGGTAGAAGAGGCAAAACTGATGGTAGGTGAGACCACAGATAAAATATTGAATGAGATTGAGAACAAATTGCCTGCTGAAGTTTTGGAGCAACTTGATGTAATGGGTGGTTTAAAGGAGAAGTTGTATAACTATGTTAATCAGAATTATGTAAATATGTTTAACAGGTATTCAGTTACCATGGAAGATGAGATTGTTAAAAAAACAAGAGATTTTATTGATAGAGAGGAGTCTAAGGGATTAGCGCGTTATACTCCAAGAGAGATCATAGAAATTCTTGATAAGATCGGTGGAATGGAGAAGTTTAATACAGGGGAAATAGAAAAATCAATAGTAAATATGTATGGACACCTCCAGGGGCATGTGCAGAGAGGATTAAATGATCTTGAGAATGATACAAATTCAATTTTAAGACAAAAGACAGATGTTGGCGCTTTTATTAGAGGGCAGAATGCTTATGCAATTACTAAATGCGCTTTCAAAGATAATGCAATAAGACCGAAATATGTTTATGATGTCAAATTATCATTGAATATTCTTGATAGTGAGTTAATAAGTCCTTTAAATCATTATCAAGTCACACTTGAATCTCTAATAAAAGATTCAATTCAAAAGCATATACATGAGTTGATAGATAAACAGGTTGAGCAGTTAAAAGATGATCTTGTAGATCAGGGGAAAAGTGAATTAAGCGGATCTCAGGTTATGTTTGAAAAGATTAAAAGGATAGAAGAGTTCACAGATGATGATAAAGAAGACGAGCAGTCAAAAAGATATACTATCCTTGCCAAGACATTTTTGGATAAGATTGAAGGTCTAAGAGCAGAAATCGACGTGGAAGAGTATGATCCGCTCAATATTAGAGAAAATATTAAATATGTTATTGATGAAGAGAATATAAGAAACAGGGGTTATAATACTGCTGTTAATGCTCTTACAAGTATTCTTGATGTAAGTAAACTTGGATATCAGGTATGTGATAATCTAAAGAATGCAAGGATATGTCATATTCGTGAATATGAAGAGATGGATTCTTCAGTCCTTCCTGATGAAAGATATTCAATAAGGCTTGCATATTATGACCAGAATCAATTGAAAGAAGAAAAAAAAGAATTCGATAAACAGATGGAAGCATTTACTAAGGAAGTAATGAGGGCTTGGGATGTTGTTCATGCACTTTATCATTCTAAAAAACGATTTAGGTCTATTAGGGATTTTGATGATCTTTCAAGTAGATTGATGAATAAAGAGTGGAAAAGGATAAAAGATGCCGAGGTTGCAGATCCTGAATCTGTACTATGGAATGAAATCGGAGAAATGTATCCTGAAAATAGTTTTGTTGAGAAAAATAATAGAACATATGAATACAAAATATTAGCATTAACAAAAAAAATGAGATATCTTAAAGGTATTCTTGAAGATATGTATGGATTTAAGAATCCTATTGAGCGTGTAGTACTTGATGAAAGGATTGTTTTTCTTGAAGAGAGATTCCATGAATTTACTTATAAAATAAATCCACATCATATACAACCTGGAATTATTCTGGACATAGATGTTACTACTACAAAGAGAAAACAATTCATTTTGAAAGGAATGGCTAATGTTTTAAATGAGTTCCTCTTTGAGATATCAAAAGGATTTGCTGATGCAGCTTTTGCAGCCTTTAGAAGGAGGAGATCCACTGTCAGAGAGGATATCGATCAGTCCTTTGCAACTGAAGAATTAAAGGAAGATTTATTTGAAGCAGCATATAAAAGTGCAGGCCAAGAAACTGAAGTAAAAGGTGAGATTGCATTATCTCCAAAGAAGAAATCAAAAACTAAAACTTCAGGATTAAAAGAACTCTAAGGAGAATCTTTATTAGAGTTAATTATTAGGAAAAATAGAAAAGAGGATTGCTAACTAAATAGCATCCTCTTTTTTTTCATTATTCGTTAAGTGAGAAAACATTATATATAATTAACATATAATGTTAAATTCCTTTTATATTCAATATTCATTCTATTAAACGATCATAAAGTATTAAATATAAAAATATTTCTTAAACTGTGTAACTTGAAAATAAATGACATAAGGTCTGAATTTAGAACTTATATTTAAAATATAATAACATTATTATTTAGTTTTTATTTATAATTCATATCTGCCCTTAAAATTCACTTCAAGATATACTACTTTTATAATTGATAAAATATATAGTTTAAAGAATCTTCCTGATTAGTATTATAGTGTTAAAAAATTGCCGTTTTTTATATAAGAATTTCAAATTGATATAAAAAAATAGCTTATTGATGACGATCATTAATTGAAAATACTTTATGTTAAGAATGAGAATTATCTTAATTAAGGAGAGAGACTTATGGAAACGACTTTTTATTCTCTGGCTACTAAAAGTAGTTTTAATAAGGGATTAAATCATTTCTTCAAAGTAAATGAGATTGTAGAAGAGTTGGAGGCTAATGAGAATCTTGCAGATGTTATTTATGATCAGTTAGACAATGATGAGATAAAGCAAGAGCAGGTCTTACCGATTGTTGGTTCCTTAATTAAAGATAAATTTTGTTATTCCTTTGAATCCTTTAGTATTCCAGAAACAGTTGTTGATTTTGAAAAAATAACACAAGAAACTGCTAAATGGACTGCTATTGATATCTTAATGGTTTATTATAACCCTAATGATAATATAATATTGATTAATCCAAAGAGTTTAGAACATTGGGAAAGAGCAAGGGAATTATCGAGAGATCAATTAATTGTTATATATGCTAGACATCTTAAAAGTGAAGCTGATAAAAAGCTGGAAAGTGAAGCTATAATAGCAATAAAAGAGATGATTACAGGAAAGGATATATTTATCAATAAGCAATTTATTGATCATACTATAATGCCTAGAAAGAAAGTTAAAAAAGAGGTAGCAGCTCCCACAGGAAAGAATATGACACCTAAGTATTCGGTGTTAGTAACTAATGAGTTATTTCATAATGGGAATGTTGAGGCATGGAAAAAGATAATTGAAAGCTTTAAGGTATCTCATCCTGATCTTGAAGTGGCGATATTTTATGAGGGAGAAGTAATAAATGATATAAATACCTTATTTAAATGGGGGAAAGTAAGGTGTCAAAGCATGATTCATTTCCAGGTAATTGGTGAAAATATTAGGGATGTTTCAAAATTACAAAAGTATCTGTTTGAGGGAGCTAGCCATCGGTTTGAACAATTTCTAAAACTTGGTGTTGGTAAAGTATTAAAACTATTTTAAATTAACTTACATCCTAATTTTACTCGGAATATAGATCGGTTTATTACCATTGTCTGTTTGCTAAGATGAAAATAAGTAAGAAAAGGAGATAAGGGTATAATAGAGAAAGGAAGATGGAAATATTTAAAATTATTTCCATATCTTAGCGTATCAGAATTTTGAAAAATTGCACAGGTGTGATTTTTCAAAATTGACTTTATTTAGCGCCCAAATAATCCATGGATGGTTTTTTATAAATCTCCTTATCACCTTTGTTTCAGCTCTTTAAAGCCCACCCGAAGGGTGCTAAAATCATGCATAAAAATTGTAATTTGCCATAGTTGTAAGTATATAAATTTAGAAATAGCAGTAAGGAATGGATGATAGTTTGATAATTTAAGTAGGATGAGGGTTTAATATGGAAAATATAATATATTTTAGTAAAGACCTAAAGACATTAGATGAAAAGACTAGATCTAAGTTGGGGATTCGAGGGAGGAGAGCAGTTGATTTAGCTTCTATGGGTTTACCAATTGCACCTGGTTTTATTATAAATTCGATATTAACAAAACAGCTACCGCATATTAACGTTAAACAGGAATTAAAAAAATTTATAACTAGATTAGAAAAGGATATGGGAAAAGGATTCGGAGATCCAAAGAAGCCATTACTGTTAAAGGTTGTCCTAAGCTCTGATCTAAATATTCCCAATTTCCCTTCAGTACATAATATTGGATTGAATGATGAAACTGTTGAAGGATTTGGCAATCTAACAAATGAGCATTTTGCTTATGGAGAATATAAATTTTTATTAAACAGCATCGGCACAAAAATTTTTCAATTAGAATCTAGTGAATTCGAGAAGAAGCAAGGGAAACTAAGCAAAGAACCTAAAGCAGAAGAGTTAAAAAATGTAGTAAAAAAATTTAGGGAGTTTTTAGGAGATAAATTCAGTGAAAATGTATATGATCTGCTTGAACTGATATTAAAAGGAGCAGCAGCTAATTATTGTGATACTGATATTGATGTGGATAATTCACTTTCAATTATGATTCAGGCTATGGTATATGCAAATTTCGGCGAGAATTCCTTTGCAGGAAATTATTATACAAGAAATATTATTACAGGGGATCCTGTAATACAGGGACGCTTTATTCAAAATGAATTTGATATTGACAGGGGAAAACCAAAAGCGATAACCCAAATCGAGACAAAGCACCTTAAACATTTTACTGAAATTTCAAAAAAAGTTGAGGAGAAATTCAAGGAGATAAGAGAGATCAAATTTACAATTGAAGAAGGTAATTTTTGGATCGTTGAACAATTTGAGGTAGATGAAAAATCAACACAATCTCATGTAAAAACGCTATTAGATCTTTGTAAGAGAAAGATTATTGATAATGAATATCTTATTAAACATATTCAACCAAATCAGTTAAATGAGTTATTGCATCCTGTTATTGATCCTCGGACAATGAAGACAGTAAAGAAGATACAGGGAGGAATAGCTGGATCTACAGGTGCAGCTATTGGAAGAGTCTTCTTCTCAACTTCAAAACTTCTGGAAGCACATAAAAGAGCAATTATGCATGGAGAGGATACAAATTTTATTCTAATTATGCCAGCAACTTATGCAGAGGATGTAAAGGCAATTGAAGTGGCTCAGGGAGTAATTTCAACTGAAGGTGGCTTTTCATCTCATGCTCCAGTTGTTGCAAGAAGTCTTGGCAAGGTTGCAATGGTCCAGCCTGAAATGAAGATTCAGAAGGACTCCTTTATACTAAGTGGTAAAACAGTGAAAGAAGGAGATTACATCTCTATAAATGTCCCATATTATGAAGACCCTACAATTTACCTTGGTAAAGTGGGATTGATTGAACCAAACTTTGAGGAAAACGGACTTCTTGATTTTTTAGAGATTGTTGAGAATTATATCAATGATTTTAATGTTAGAGCAAATGCAGATCAAAAAAGAGATGCTGAGATTGCAAATACTTTTCATTCAAATGGAATTGGTCTTTGCAGGACTGAACATATGTTTTTTAATGAGAAGCGTATAATGAAGTTTAGAGAAATGATTCTTGCAAGCAATGAGGCTGACAGGAGAAAAGCCCTGAATGCTTTAAAACCGATGCAAAGAGCAGATTTTTATGAGATATTTAAGGTCATGGTAGGTCATCCCGTTACAATTAGATTATTAGATGCTCCACTGCATGAGTTTTTACCGCGAACTGTTCAAAGTATGAATAGTTTAATAGAATATCTACAGTCAAAGGGGAATGGGAATAAGGCAAAAGATATTCGAGACAGATGTGATGAACTTGCTGAGATGAATCCCATGTTAGGCCATAGAGGATGTAGAGTTGCAATAACATATCCTGAGATATATGAAATGCAATGTAGAGCAATTTTTGAAGCTGCATGTATGCTGAAAAAAGAAGGAATAGATGTAAAACCAGAGATTATGATCCCATTAATTATGAGTGAACAGGAGATCAAGTTTCTAAAGAATGGAAAAAAGATTGAGGGTAAACTTGTAAAGGGGATTAGAGATATCAAAGAGGAAGTTATAAAGGAATATGGAATAAAGGATCTTAAATATAGTATCGGCACTATGATTGAACTCCCGGCTGCTGCTTTACGTGCGGGTCATATTGCACAGCATGCGGAGTTCTTTAGTTTTGGAACCAATGATCTCACTCAAACTTCCTATGGGCTTTCTAGAGATGACAGCAACTCTTTTTTCCCAAGTTATTCACTTTATGATCTTATAAAAGATAATCCCTTTAAGGTCCTAGGTGAGGAGGTTATGGAATTGATTGAGATAGCCTCTCTTCGAGGGAGGTTGACAAGGCCAGATATTAAGATTGGATTATGCGGAGAGCATGGGACGGATCCTGGAAATATTGAGTTTTGTATAAATGCCGGATTAGATTATGTATCGTGTTCACCTTATTCTATCCCTCTTGCAAAATTAGCAATAGCCCAATATAACATATCTAAATCCTAGATAGATGTAACATTTTGTATTTATATATCTTACTTTTGTTTCACATTTTCAGACTTAAGTGGATGTAAAAGAACCTCTCATCACTTATTGAATGAGACATGGTTATTTAAGGTGTATGGTAAATTGAATCGATCATCTTATACAAGATATATTTGACAATAACTGTTTTTATTAATTGAATGAAAGAGTTGATAGGTATATGAGCTGTAAGTGAGTAATTATTATGTCGCTTGACTACTTGGATCCTTTAGCTCTTAAGGTGCTTGCTGCATATTTTACAGTTACAGTTTTTTTGTAATTTTATTGTTTTAAAATTCATTTCAAGGCCATCCCAGAAAAGAAGTTTATTTTTTAGATTTTCTCCTATTCCTGTAAGATATTTAATTACTTCTAATGCCTGCAACGAACCAAGTATACCAGCAGTTGCACCAACGATTGGTGTAATTTCCTTTTTAGCTTTATCCGGAAAGAAACATGCTAAACATGGGGTGTCAGGAGGATGAATAAAAGTAATTTGCCCTATAAATCCGGAAACACCTGCATGAATCATGGGAATAGATTTTTTTACTGATGTTTCATTAAGGATTTGTCTTGTGTAGAAATTATCAAGGCAATCGACTATAATATCTGCATCGCCGACAATCTTGGGTGTATTTTTTTCTCCGAGTTTTTCGTTGACTTTGATGATGGTGATATTTGGATTAGCATTTATTAATGTATTGTATGCAGAATCAACTTTTAGAATGCCAATTTCGTTTTCAGTGTGTAGAATTTGTCTGTTAAGGTTGGAAAGGTCAATTTTGTCGAAATCACATATTTTCAGGGTGCCAATCCCTGCTACTGCTAAATAATAAAGAAGAGGACTGCCAAGTCCTCCAACTCCGGCAACAAAAACTGTTGATTGTTTTAATTTTTCTTGTGCTTCATTGCCCCAGCCATTTATTAGCAATTGCCTATTATATCTTGTTATTTCAGCTTTTGAAAGCATTAATAAGCACCATTGGTGAGGGGAGGATTCGAACCTCCGAAGGCTTCGCCGGCAGATTTACAGTCTGCTCCCTTTGGCCACTCGGGAACCTCACCGGAATAGCTGGCGAGAGGACTTGAACCCCCAACAAGCTGATTACAAGTCAGCTGCTCTACCGATTGAGCTACGCCAGCAATTTATAAATACTAAAATATAGCTCTTTTTATATTGAATGATTATGTTGTCAATTATTTTTTTGAAATTGTTATACGCGGTAAGACCATAATTATAACAATCTAGTATCTTTAAATCTGTAATTCATATCTTCAAATGATTATCTATATTTATTTATTGGCATATATAAAAATATTGGGTTATGACAGGTACATATACTTATAATAGATGCAATTAATTTAAAAATACATTATAAATAAATATCATCTTCTGGAATAATGAAAAAAAGGATTGCTACTTTAATTCTTGTTAAGATAATTAAATTATTGACATGTTAATGTTTGAAATGTTTATATGTATTGTTGTTTATCCTTGTCTGAGTCAATGATTTTTTAAATCAAGAGCTTTAAGAATATTTTTATAATATTTATTCTTAAAAGTCAAGTTTTTTAATTACAATCAAGGATTCAGGTGATGTAAGGTGAGTTTTGAAGTTGATATAAAAGCAATTTATTATTAACTTAACTCACTTGATCCCGGAATTTCTCATGTGTTATAAGAAAAAAGTGCCTGCAGTAGATTTAGGCGAAGATAAGGATTTCACGAAAACCGGCCTTGAATCCTTTACTATGTTGCACTCTGTCATGTCGAATTACTTTATCATCTGTATATATATGGCAATTCCTGCAAAAAGTAAATTTTCGAAATATCGATGCTGTTTAGAATCGAGTACAGGCGATTATTGCCGATTATGGAAAACTAAATTAAGTCGTAAGCAGTTTTTACAGTAACGCCATATATAATTAACAATATGATTTTCAATGCTTATCCCTAATCTGTCATACTTATTGACTAAATATTGGGATAATGGAGAATTTGAATGCATTTAAGAATTTTGATAATAACATTTATTTTTATATATATTCCCTTTCCACTCTATCCCACGAGAAATCGCGTTTCACTAAAGGAGTGTGTAACAATAGCGTTAGAAAATCATCCTGACATAATGATTGAAAGGGAAAGACAGAAAAAATCACTAGCAAATTATAGATTAGCCAAGTCAAGGAATAAATTATCTATAAATGCTGAAATGAAAACTATTGAACGTCTGAAAGATGATGCTAGTAGCAGTGGAGCAAAAATACCTGGCAAAGATACTAAAATTGGATTATTTGCTGGTCCTACTTTTACTTATAATCTTATTGATCCAAGAAAATCAAAGATGGAGGATTCAGCAAGAATTTCAGTAGATATTTCTAAAATGAATCTTCAAAAAGTTGAATCTGATATCGTATATTCAGTAAAAAAAACTTATTATGGTTATTTATTTGCAAGAGAAAGTAAGAATTTAAGGTTGAGGCTTAAAAATAAATTTATTATTAAGTTAAAAAAAAT
>JAXHTB010000136.1:0-9117 GCA_034190185.1 Spirochaetota bacterium
TGACAACCAAGTCGTAAGAGTGGTCAATCCAGGATAATATTTCACTCTCATCAATACTTCCGTCCAGTGTTATGGTATTCCAGTGTTGTTTGTTCATATAATAACCAGGCTGCACCGCCTTGTATTGTATTCGAAGCATTTCAGCTCTGTGGGGATCGCATTTAAGTGTTATACGCAACGGGGTTTCTCCCCACGCAACGAGCGCAAACATTTTTTTCAGAACCTTAAACACCAAAGCGTCAGGGCCGAAAGGAAGGTCTTCCAAAGCGCCTGTCTTTTTATTTATATATTGTCTTATCTTTTCTAATTCCATAATTTATCCTTACACAAGAATTGCTATATATAGCAAAATGCAGTATTATACATTGTAATAGTTCATTGTTCACCGGTAAAAACGGACAACAGATAACGGATAACGGTAAACTTATTGCTATACATTAAATCGGAAACCGACAATATCGCCATCCTCTATTTTATAATCTTTACCCATTATATAGTATTTACCTGCCTGTTTTATTTTCTCTTCTGTGCCATATTCCATGTGGTCATCATACTTCATCACCTCTGCCCTTATAAAGCCTCTTTCAATATCCGAGTGAATTACTCTAGCGGCTTGAGGGGCAAATGAATCCTTATTTACAAGCCATTGCCTGACTTCATCTTTTCCCACAGTAAAATATGAGATTAAACCCAATATGCGCATACAGGTCTGAGTAAGCTGATTGATAGCAGGTTCCTTAATTCCCGATTCCAGCATAAATTCCATTCGTTCCTCTTCGGAATCAAAACATCTGATCTCTTCCTCAATTTTAGCTGAAATCAGCAATATATTTTCCCTTGGTAAATCATATTTTGTATGCAGAGAATTTTTTATCTCGTTATTTGTCAGGTTATGCTCATCAGTATTTATAACAATAATCAACTCTTTTATTGTAAGAAATGGGTATCCGGAGATTATTTCATTCTCACTTTCGGAAAGACTGAGGGTTCGCAATGGGAGATTCTTTTCAAGATGATTCTGAAATTTAATAAGCAAATCCCCTTCTTCCTTCTGTTTTTGGGCGATTCCCTTTTTAACATTTTTGGCAATTCTTTCCTTACGCTTTTCTATAAATAGAAGATCATGTAAAATAAATTCACCATTTATTTCATCTATATCGCGCTCCATGTCAACTGAGCCTTTTACATGATAAATTGATTCATCCTTGAAAGTGCGGACAATATGACAAATTGCGTCAAGATTTGCAATATCTCCAAAGATCTTCCCCTCCTGTATTAAACGTTTGTCGAGATCGGGAAGCAGTTCCAGCTCAATCTGAGCCGGGGTTCTCTTTTTGGGCATATAAATATTTGTAAGAGAATCCAGTCTGGTATCTCTTATCGCAGCGATGCCGGGAATTGACTTTTGTTGATCCTGCCGCACCTCCGGCATTTCGGAATCTGTTAGCAGTTTAAAGAGTGTTTTTTTCCCTGTCTGTGGAAAACCTATTATTCCAACCTTCATATTATCACCATATATCCTATATAGACAAATTATTACTAATTAATAACGAAATTAGATATTGCAAAATATTGTTAATTCTACAAATTATGCGCTATCCCGAAGTTTGTCAAAATAAGATTAAGTATCCGATAACACAAGAGAAAAAAATATTTTTTATCGATAGAGCGGGCCTGTAACTCCTTTAAAAGTATGAGGCTGGATTTATACTACCAAAGTTTGAAGGTATATGGAATAATCAAAAATATATCTGTTAAACCTGACGCCATAATGGTGAATTGTAGTAAAACAATACAATGTAGTTTTAGAGTTATTTATAAGAGTGTATCCAAAAATTGCGGGAAAATTTAACAATCAGATGCTGTATTCCAGCGTATGCTGCGAATCCATTCGTGTCAATATATAAAATTCGCAGCATCTTCAGAGCCTGCCACTTTGCATAAAGGGAATGGTATAGGCTTTACTCTTATTCCATATTTCTTATAGATTTTAAGTGCACTCATTATATAAAAAACAATGAATTTTAAAATTATCCTTGATAAATAAAATGATTTTTTTATATTTATATCGTTTCTAACTTTAGCTCTTATAAAGGGTGTAAAACATATCCATTGCATACTCCAATCGAGCTGGTTAAACAGTTAACGCTTTAATGGCACTTTACCGCTTTGATAAGAACGTGCCTTTATAGTATATCTTCCCAACTTTCGCATAACCGATATTTAGATGTCAGGATTTCCTAGGTAATAAACGTTACTGTAATCAATAAAGACCACAGGAGATACTAATGGAGATAGAATATAAGGTAAACAGGCTTGAAGCGACGAAAGATATAAGACCAATGGTGGATAGGCATTGGGCAGAATTAAGATCAGCTAAAGAGAGAGGAGAGAAGGTTGGATGGGCATCAGGGCCCAGTTTCATATTCCCCTATGCCATGGGTATGAAATGCCACTTCATGGCAGGTTATGCTTCCTATTGCGGAGGGATAGGAGCTTCGGATGCGCTGCTTAAGGCTGCTGAGATGAGTGGTGATCTTCCTGAAACCTGTTCCTATCATCGTCTTCATACAGGTATGGTTGAAGCTGTAACCAAAGAACTTCCCGTAAATGAACAGGCTCTTCTTCCGATACCTGATCTTATGATTGCAGGGCGCTATTGTACTGAGCAGTCTCATTATTCGGAATCATTTTACAGAAGATTGGGAATTCGTATTTTACCTCTGGAACTTCCCTTTGTATTTAATAAAGAAGACCGTCCAAGGATCCAGAAATTCGTTGCCTCACAGATCAAGGAGGTAGTGATCCCCACACTTGAAGAGGTATGTGGAAAACCATTCGATTATGACAGATTAAGTGAGATAATAAGTATACTTAAAGAAACCGCCACCCTTCGAAATAAATGCTGGGAGTTTTTAAAGACGAAACCTGCCACGTGGACTCTCTGGGATTATGCAGTAAGCATGGCGCCTGTTATCTATATGATGGGAGATCCAGCCGGTATTCCATTTTATAAAAAACTCCTCAAAGAACTACAGGATAGAAAGGAGAAAGGAGTTCCTGCATTAGTTCCTCATGGCGAAAAATATCGTATTTACTGGGATGGGTGGATTCCTTGGGCATTTTTAGGAAAGTTTATGCGTAAATTTACGCCAAGCGGCGCAGTTTGCCTTTGCGGAAGATATCCATGGGAGATGTTCCCTCATCCTGAGCTGCTCGATCCAGATAATCCCCTTGATACTATTTCAGAGTGGATGTATGGAGAACACGGCCTTGCTATCAATATGCCTGGAAAGGGATCTGCAGAATTTATTAGCAAATTAGTGGAGCAGTATTCTATTGATGGATTGGTTATGTTTTCCTCTAAATCTTGCAGAATGTGGAATCTATCCCAGTTGGATGTTATAGACTTATTGGAGAAGAAACATGGGATACCCGGAGTTGTAATTGAAGCTGATATGATAGATCCTGCAATGATATCAGATTCACAGATAGATACAAGACTGCAAGCGCTGTTCGAGATCATTGATGGAAGAAGAGAAAAATAAATTATGAAACGGAATTCTTAGCGATCCTGTATAAAGTCAATTTTTGTTATATCGATACTGATTTGAATCCCATTACTGGAGATTATTATAAATTTCATAAAGCAAATTACCAGGCTATAATTTTTACAGTACCATTCTCTATTTATATTTTAGCTTAACATTTTCGAGGTAATAAATCATTTATTGAAAAATACAGAGAAAGGAGAGCGACATGGAAAAAGAATTGAGCAAGTTTACAGAAGCTACATCCGACCCTTATTCTTATGTTGCCGGAATTAAGGAGCGCAAGAATCTAAAGGTTATTGGATGCTTCCCGATGCACGTTCCGGAAGAGATAGTTCATGCTGCAGGATTACTGCCTGTAGTGATCTGGAGGGGCAATGAACCAGTTACATGGGGACATGCTCATGTGCCGCCCTTTGACTGCGGAATAACAAGAAGTTTTGTTGATGACGCAGTTAGAGGTAAACTAAGTTTTATGGACGGATTTGTCTTTCATATTAGACAATGCCTACAAGCTGGTGAATTTCCCTTTATTATAGAGAGGCATTTAAAACCTGCCTATCAAAAGATACTATATCTTCCTGCTGTCTACCCTGGAGCAGCGGTTGAGGATTTCGTTTTAAATGACCTTCAATCATTCAAAACATCGATAGAAAAATTTACAGGTAAAGCAATTAGCGATGATGACCTTATAAATAGCATTGAAATTTATAATAAAAATCGCAGTCTCCTTGAAAGAGTTTATGAAATAAGGCGGGAAAAACCGGAGATATTAAGAGCAAGGGACATGATGCAGATAGTCGGTTCAAGTATGTTGATGCCTAAAGAGGATCATAGCGAATTATTGAGTGATCTTATAGCAGCAATGGAAAAAGTTAATGTTAAGAGTCAGGATGATAAGATAAAAGTTATTCCTGTTGGATGCCTCTGCCAGACTCTACAATTTGATATTCTCGATCTGATTGAAGATCTAGGTATGATAATCCCTGATGATGATCTTTATATAGGTTCAAGATATTTTGCAAATAAGGTTAATGTTGATGGTGATCCGTTAAAGGGGCTAGCAAATCGCTATCTTACTAAAACACCTCTCTGTCCCACAAAGGGAGTCTGGGATGTCCATTGGGGTGATGAAGCTATTAAGAAGATGAGGGATAACAATGCAAAGGGTATAATCAGTATCATGGTAAAATACTGTCCTCCTCACGCCTGTTATTATCCTGATTTCAGAAGCAAGATGGAACAAGAGGGTGTAAATGAGATAATGATACAGATCGAACATGAGATTATCACCTTAGAAGCTATAAAAACAAGATTACAATCATTTGTAGAGATAATGGGGGGTGTATAATGGATACTCAATATAAAGTAAACAGACTTCAAACAACAAATGAAATCAGGCCATTAGTGGATAAACATTGGGCCGACCTTAGAACAGCTAAGGAACGGGGTGAGTTAGTTGCATGGGCCTCTGGTCCTACTTTTATATTTGCTTATGCAATGGGTATGAAATGTCATTTTATGGCTGGATATTCTGCGTATTGCGGCGGTATTGGAGCTGGAGAAGAGGTGCTTAAAGTAGCAGAGATGACAGGCGATCTCCCTGAGACATGCTCGTATCATCGCCTTCACATGGGCATGGGAGAAGCAGTAGCAAGAAATATACCGATAAATCCACAGGCAATACTTCCAATGCCGGATCTTATGGTGGCAGGCCGTCTTTGTCCGGAAATGTCTCATTATGCAGAGGGGCTTAATCGACGATTCGGTATTCGTGTTTTGCCAGTTGATCTGCCCGGAGTGTTTGATAAGGAAGACCTGCCTAGAATAAGAGAATTTGTTTACAGGCAGTTTAAAGAGGTTGTAATACCAACTGTTGAAGAGGTTTGTGGCAAACCTTTCGATTATGACAGGATGAGTGAGATATTGACAGTACTTAAAAAAGTCGCAACATTAAGGAATCAATGCTGGGAATTTTTTAAGGATAAACCATCACGATGGACTCTTTGGGATTATGGTGTGAGTATAGCACCGGTTTTTTATATGATGGGAAATCCTGCAGGTATTACATATTATGAGAAGCTGTTGAAAGAATTACAGGATAGAAGGGATAATAATATCCCAGCTATTGCACCTGATGGCGAGAAATATCGACTGTATTGGGATGGGTGGCTTCCCTGGGCATTCCTAGGTAAATTTATGCGTAAATTTATTCCTAATGGCGCAGTTGTGCTTTGCGGAAGATACCCTTGGGAATTTTTCCCGCATCCTGAGCTGATCGATCCTGAACATCCTGTAGAGACATGGGCTGACCTATATTATGGTATGGAAAGCCATCTGGTTTACAGCTTCTCCCCTACAGGGACTATCGATTTGATAGGAGAGTTGATAGAAGATTATTCTCTTGACGGGCTTCTAATGTTTTCATCTAAAACTTGCAGAATCATGAATCTTGCTCAACCAGAGGTCATTGATGTTCTGGACAAGAAATATGGCGTGCCAGGTGTTATAATCGAGGGAGATATGATAGACCCTGCAATGATATCTGACGCTCAGATAGAGACAAGGCTACAAGCTTTATTTGAAATGATAGATGGCAGAAGAAACAGATAAAATAAATGATTATTATCATAACTTGCTTAGGGAAATAATCTGTTTGTTACCAAATATTCGGTCGCTTATTTATTATACTTGTATTTAAAGCGACCGAAAAATATATCTAAACAGAATTTGTAATGTTTATAACTGATTTTTTCTTTTATATTCAGCATAATTCACCAGTGAAGCCATTGCTTTTGTTGCCCTTTCCGGTGATGGCATGTTCATTATCCCATTATCTTCCAGAACTCTTGCCGCATCAGACATTATTACATCAGCTATTGATGCTACTACAATAGGTTTATTATATTTATCAATAAAAGATATTAAATCTTTTGCAATCTGAACCTCTACATCACATAACATGCTCCTCATCTGAGTAAGCTGATTGTTTGTGAGTAGGCTAAAACTTCTGTAATAATGGATAAAGAATGAGTAACCACCTATACCAAGTACTAAGAGTCCATCAATATCATCACATTCAAGCACTATCTCAACTGCTTTTTTAAAGATATTGATATCCAAGGTTCCAACTGTATCTATTGGATTTCCTTTGCTCCAGTGAGGCGGCATAAATTTGTTCATTTCTGTCAGTACTTCTGGTGGCAGGGGGGCTACTTCCAGACCATACATGCCACAGAAATCTGATGCAATAACACCCCATCCTCCTCCATATGTAAGTATACCGATCCTGTTCCCTTTAGGCAGTGGTTGTCTGGCTAAAACACTAATTATATCAACCATTTCAAATGATTGATCTGCCCGTATCACCCCAGATTGTTTAAAAGCCGAATTGTAGATATGATCAGCTCCTGCCATAGCGCCGACATGAGAGGATGCTGCCATCCTTCCTGCTTCGGTTTTTCCTGATTTATATATTACAACGGGTTTTCTCTTTGTCAGTGTTTTAGCAACATCAAAAAATTCACGACCTTCAGCCAGTCCTTCACCATATATCAGAATTGCATCTGTTTCATTGTCATCAACAAAATATTCTAAAAACTCATAGATCTTAAGGTCTGCCTGATTCCCCACACTTACATACCTGCTAAATCCAAGGCCATTCATAATGGCTGACTGCATCATGGTTGTGCCAAGGTTACCACTTTCGGACAAGAATGCAATATTGCCAGGCCTTAATGGGATGGGAGGCATTAAAAGTGTTAAATTAGAAGTGGAGCTGTACATACCCATAGTATTAGGGCCGACGAGCCTCATGTCGCAACTATGCGCAACATCTACTATTTCAGTTTGTAGACTCTGTCCTTCTGCTCCGGTTTCACCAAAACCACCGGAGATAATAACTGCAAATTTAGCACCAGCCTCTGCACAATCTCTTAAAGTTTGTGGAACGACAGGCGCCGGCACAATAACTACTACAAGATCAATTTTTTTCCCTATGGCTTTAACGCTTGGATAAGCCTTTAATCCAAATACCTCCTTTTCCTTCGGGTTTACAGGATACAATCTCCCTTTGTATCCTCCCCTGACCATGTTATGAAATACTAAAAAACCCCATTTCATAAGTTGATTGCTTGCTCCTATTACTGCAATTGATGCGGGATTAAATAGACGATCTAAATTAGTTTTAGTCATAATTCCCTCCTGATTAGTTTCTGTAATTATGATTTCAGAACTCGTGAAAATTGAAAACAGATTACATTGAAGTTGAAATAATTCACCGTTAAGCAAGCGTCCTGATTGACTAAAGGGAATTCCCTAGTAGTATGAAGCATGCACGCTATTCATCTGGTTTGACTATACTGATTTTTGAATTATATAGCTATTAAAAATTTATTAGTGGTTTTTATTACCAGAGAAATACAAATATTGTTGAGATATTTTTGATGAATAGATTAAAAGCATTCTTGTAACATACTATCAATTAAACGAGTTTATTCATTAATATTACAATAAAGTAAAATGATGTAATTTAAACTTAAAAAAAGTCAACTCTATTTTTAAAATAGGAATATTCTCCTTACTATTTTATTTTTTTTATAAAAAATTCTTGACGATATACTATGCATCGTAGAAATTATAAAATTCTTATATAAAAACAGCTTACGATCATTAAATGAAGACCTGTTATTGAAGGATATGTTTAATAAATTGCTTGATAAATTGCAATACAGGCAAGGTTCATTTAAATAGAATTTACAATGCCTTCATTTAAAGATTTTAGTAATAGGCTTTCGTAAATGATGATTTTGCTTAAGAAAGTGAGATATCCTTTGCGAATAGCATAATATTAGCAGCATTATTTATAGGAGAAGTAAATTCTTGCCCCATGTAAGCTTTCCGTTAAATGGAATATCGAGGATCGAAGAAAACAGTAATGACATTCTCATTAGAGAAAAGATTATTCATATTTTTTGATTTGATTGATAAATTCGTTTTATTCAGATGAGTAGCCGCAATTTGTATCACATTTCTTAATGCGATCTTATTGTAGATAATCATATGTAATCTCTTCTAACCAGCATCAATATTTTACAGAGTCGCAGTAAATGCAATAAACATATACTTGTAACCTATAAGGGTTACATGTCTTGAAAATCAGCTTCAACAAACCTGATTGGTGATAACCGAAGAATTCATTTTTGAAAAATGGATTAAAAGTTAAGGTTGATAAGTTATCAGTGGAGAGTTAAGGCAAAAATACATAACTCAAAGGAAGTCAGAATATTACATTAGATGGCAGTTCTTTAACAATAAACTGATATGAGTACAGCTTTTAGGATATCAGTATAATCAAATAATATTGAGAATCCGGCAGCTGACAGCAGTAATCTGTAATCGGTTCCTCAATATCTTGCTAAAGGAGCTTTATTATGTCTGTTCTTGACACTGTAGAATTAAATCTAATAAAGGCTAAATACTGGAACCCTAAAGACCCTACTTCTAAGCTTTTCTACAAAGACCCCAGTCAATGCGTAAGATTCCATTTTGGCATAGTATCTGACAA
>JAXHTB010000137.1:0-9097 GCA_034190185.1 Spirochaetota bacterium
ATTAAAAAGTATATACTGAACAAATCTCTTGATCTTCTCAAATAACTTTAGTAGAGGTTATAACATTTAATCGCCAACACTAATGATGGATAGAAAAAAATATTACAATAAATTTTTAAATGAAGTATTCGTTAGTGAAGTAATGAAAGCATAACGCTTATTATAAGATAGATGAATATGCTAAAGCAGATTATTAAAGATGTCTTATACTTTATGATAGAACGGATTGAAAGGAATATATTTACTTTTGTAACCCTTTGAGCATCTTGTGTTAGATATAGGATGTGGAAGTAAAAGTATTAGATTTAAGAAATATCTTCCTAATATTTTATGAGACACCTCTATTATAACCTTCCCAGAATTTTTTTCTAAGTTCCTTCTTTAAGACCTTCCCTGTAGGATTTCTAGGTAGGGCATTAATAAACTCAACTGATTTTGGTTTTTTGTAGCTTGCCATATTCTCCTTACAATAATCTATAATTTCTTTTTCAGTTAATTTTTCTCCATCTTTAAGGACCACAAAGGCTTTAACAGATTCGCCCCACTCCTCGTCAGGAACGCCTATTACAGCAGCATCTAAAATGGATGAATTAGCATAAAGTGTTTCTTCAACTTCGCGCGGGTAGATATTCTCTCCCCCACTTATTATCATATCTTTTTTTCGATCTACAATAAAGATATAATCTTCGTCATCAACTGTGGCCATATCTCCTGTATACAGCCAGCCGTTTCTGATGGTTTTAGCTGTCTCTTCAGGTAATTTCCAATAGCCCTTCATTACTCCATCGCTTTTAACAATAATCTCTCCCACTTCGCCAGGTTTAACATCAATACCATACTCATTTACAATTTTTGTTTCTACATTGAATATCTCTTTGCCGCATGAGGCAAGTCTTTTGATTTTTTTTTCAGAACCATCTTGTATATGATCATCAGGTCTTAAAAGTGAGACTCCCGGACTTGCTTCTGTTAGACCGTATGATTGAATCAAGTCGCACTTGAAGATTTTTATGATTTTTTCCAAAATTGCTACCGGCATGGGAGATGCCCCATAAGCCAAAGTTTTCATACTACTAAGATCATATTTTTTAGGATTTTTTTCCATATGCTGAAGTAAAAAATTTAACATTGAAGGAACTCCACCAGTAAATGTTACCTTTTCTATTCCAATGGTTTCCAAAAAATGACCAGGATTAAATTCTCTGTGAATTACCAGAGTACCGCCTATATATAGGATTATTAGTGCATATTCTGCACCTGTATGAAAGAAAGGGATGCTGGATAAGAATATATCATCCTTGCTTAGTTTAAAATCAATGATACGAGAAATGTACATAGACATTAAATTCTTGTGGGTCATCATGACCCCTTTCGGTTTTCCGGTTGTTCCGCTTGTATACATCTGTACTGCTACTTCATCATCTTCAAGTTCAATAAAAGAAAGTTCAGAGGAAGAATTTGTAATCAGTTCTTCATAATCACTCATACCTTGAGGCGGCTTTCCTAAGCAGAAGTAATTTTTTACTGTCTTCAGGTCGAATTTAATTGAATTTATAAGATTGATAAACTCACTGCCTAATATAAGCATCTTCACTTCTGCATCATTGATGATATAATTTAGTTCAGGTCCAGCTAGTCTACAGTTTAATGGAACAAGCACAGCTCCAATTTTTGGCACAGCAATATAGAGCTCAATGTATTGAGGAGACGGGTGTTCCAATATGCCAACCCTGTCTCCCTTTTTTATACCTTTTGCCAGCAGTCCATTTGTCAATTTCTTTATCCTTTCATCCAATTTGCTGTAACTGAAATTCATGCCTTCATATATTATTGCAGTTTTTTCTGGATAAAGTTTGGTATTTCTTCTAATTAAATCACCCATCAACATCTTTATATACCTCAATTATTGATTTTCCCTATAGAGTTATGGTATTATTTTAATGCAATCGAGCCCGCACCAACAGTCCTTGACAATCCATCTATATCTGTGGCTAATAATTTTAAAAAGCGAGTTTATATTGCACTGGCTGATTTTCTTCCATGCTTTACTTCTGAAATCAGTTTGAACATACTATTGCTGTTTGCATTCAATCTTTCCTAGATAGATATCCTTGAGCCTATTGTCATCAAGCAAGAGCTTGCTTTCCCCCTGAAGCATTACACTCCCGTGGGATAGCACATAGCTATGATTGCTTGCCTTTAATGCTATCTCTGCATTCTGTTCGGAAAGAAGAATAAGTACTCCGTTCTTATTAAGTTGTTTAAAAATACTAAATATATTCTGTACGATCAGGGGTGAGAGTCCTAGAGAAGGCTCATCAAGAAGCAACAACCTAGGCTTGGCCATTATGCCTCGTGCAATAGCAAGCATCTGCTGTTCTCCGCCCGAGAGTACTCTGGAAAGTTGTCCGCTCCTTTCTTTTAATACTGGAAAAAGATGATAGACGAATTCTAAGGTGCTTTGCCTTTCCTTACGTCCTCTTGGAATGAAACTTCCAAGTAAAAGATTCTCATAAACAGTCATTTTTGTAAATAATCTTCTTCTTTCAGGAACCAAGATAATTCCCAGATCAACTATTTCTCTGGGTTTCATACCTGTAATATTAATCCCATCAAAGGTAATTTCACCGGACTCAGGTTTTAATAATCCGCTAATTACCTTGAATAAAGTACTTTTACCACTATTATTGGTTCCAACAATACTCCTTGTCTCTCCTTGGTCTATTTTCAGAGATATTTCATCAAGTATTTTTATTGCGTCATAACCAGCACAAATTTTATTAATATTAAGCAACCTTATTCCTCCTTGCCAAGGTAGGCCTCAATCACTTCGTGATGATTCATTACTTTTTGCGGCTCTCCTTCGGTAATTTTCCTACCGAAGTTAATTGCAATTATACGATTACATAATCCACTTAGCAGTTCAAGACGATGCTCTACTATTAAAAATGATACATCATTTTTGTTTATCATTTTTATGATATTTAAAATTGATTGCGCTTCAAATTCAGTAAGCCCGGCCATTATTTCATCTAGAAGAATCATTTTTGGTTGGGAGCTTAAAATTCTACCCAATTCAATCCTTTTCTGTTCAACTGGATTAAGACTAGATACAAATTTTTTTGCTACAGAATTAAGATCAAGTAATTCTAGTATCTCCTCCACGTACTGGATAGCTTTTACTTTAGAGGTTTTATGAAGTAGTGGTAGAAGTATAGTATCAAATACAGTGAAGGACGGCATAAATTCAATTAATTGGAACGAACGTGCTAATCCACGTTTGAAAATTCTATGAGGTTTTAGGCCATCAATTTGCTTCTCATCAAAAAAAATAGAGCCACTAGTTGGAGTATAAAAGCCAGAAACAGTTTCAAGGATCGTTGACTTTCCTGCGCCATTTGGACCAATAAGCCCTACAATCTCTCCCTTATTAATTTCGAAGGAAAGAGAATCCACAGCCAATATTCCTCCAAAGACTTTGGTTATATTGTTAACAACTAACATGTAATAATTCCTTGGAATAAATCAATATTGATATTTTATAATTAAATGGATCTATATACAGCATACTTTCTATTGAATTTATATAATTCTTTTTTCATTTATTTTATGGTTATATTCTGCTATTCTATATTTTTCTATTATTTTACTCGACATTGGGGTTTGCAATAGACTGTGCTTTGTCATGCATCATCCTCTCCCGCCATTGAGAAAACCATGGCACAAGGCCTTTTCGCAGCCCAATCAGTATGCATGTTATTACTATTCCAAATATAATAAGATGCAGTCCAGGCAGCGATGAAAAGTGGATCCTCAATATCTCACCAAGGGGAATCAGAATAATAGGTCCAATTACTGGCCCCCAAAGAGTGCCTATACCTCCGACAACTGTTAGTAGTATTATCATAATAGTTTCATGAGCTTCTATATATTCCGGTCCTACGAATCTATAATACTGCGCCCAAAATGTGCCGGCAAAAGATGTAAGCACTGCGCTCAATGAGAAAGCTATCAATTTATATTTTATTACATTTACTCCGCAAGTTGCAGCAACCCTTTCATTGTCATGAATAGCGAAAAAATAGTATCCCATTTTATTATTTATAATATATCTGGTTAAAAAGAGGATGCCAATGACCATTGTAAAAATAATAAAGTAAAAAGTAATCTTGCTTTCAAATTGATAATTTAATGGATGGGTACCACTATAAATAATCAGAAGTCCCTCTGTTGAATCTCCTATAGGAAAGGAGTGAAGTGCAAAAAGCGCAATAGTGCTCACTATCAATGTGAAAATTGCAAAACTCAGTATGGGAAGTGAAACGCGAAAACAGCACCATCCCACTATTATTGCTATAAACAGGGATAAAAACGCTCCTGCTATCATGCCAAGCCATGGGCTTATTTCACAGTAAATCCACAAGATTGAGGAGACATAAGCACCGCAACCGTAAAAAAGAGCATGCATGAGACTAAATAATCCAGGCATAGCTGAAATATTCCATGCAGAACATAGATAAATTGTTGTCATTAAATATATCAGAATACTTAACCATGTTGAACTTAACATAAAGGGCAACACGATCATAATGATGATAAGCAATCCCAGTAAATAATAACGCTTATTTATACCTTGCATTTTGCTAAGTTCCTTTCATAATTCCTTGAGGTCTAACGATCAATATAATTAGCAATATTGCATAAGGAAAGATCAATGCAAGAGCCGGGCCGAATAGCAGACCGCTAATTGATCTAAGAACACCAATTGTAAATCCCGAAATTAAAGCTCCTGCAAAATTACCCATTCCTCCTACTATCACAATAATCAAAGCAAATAGAGTAAAATCCAATCCTTTTTGGGGGCTTACATTCCACCATGGTGCAATTAACGAAGCAGCAGCTAATATTAACACAAAGGCCAATCCGAATATAATCATCCTTAATCTTGATACATTTACACCCATTAAGCTTGCCGCTTCAGAATCTTCACTTACTGCTCGAACAGCGCGTCCAAAATCAGTTTTTTGAAGCATACAATAGAAACCAAGACCTATAAGTGTTGAGGCTATTAGCGCGATCAGTTGCGGCAATCCCATAGTTAAGCTGTCTGTAATATTTACCAGTTTCATTGAAATAAAACTGTTTGCTTGGCGGGGATCTGATTTAAAAATAAGCAGAAGAGCATTCTGAATAATAAACACCAAACCAAGAAAAACCTGAAAGGTTAAAAGAGTACCTGTACTTAGAAGTGGTTTTATTATAAAGGTATATACTAAAATTCCTAAACCAAAAAAAATTGGAGCTGTAATAAAAAAAGATAGATAAGGATCTATGGAAAATGAAGTAGATAAAATAAAACAGAAATATAAGGCTATTGCTAAAAAGTCTCCATGTGTTAAATGTAATTGGTTTGTAACAGAATAAGCCAAAGTAAGTCCGCTTGCAATTAATGCATAAATCCCGCCTATTGTTAAACCGATTAGAATCGATTGGCACCAAACATCAAGTGAGTACATTTTTTCCTCAATACGATATGAGTTATATAATTATAGATTTAAATCGTGATTATTGAAATTATAGATAGTTATTTCTTTTTCTTTTATTTTTGCAATTATTTCAAAGTGTAACTATTTGCCATTATTCATATATTTATGCACATTTTAAAATAGAAAACGGCGAATGGTTTATTTCATAAAATCAGGAAATAAAGCGTTTGTCTGTTTAGGAAAATATTAAATAATCACCATTTAAGTATCGGTTTAGCAGTGCGCAATTTTTTTGGGAAAATTAATTCAATACTATGATCTTCTAAAGTGCCATGCCATTGGGCAGATGGCAGTTTTGCATGAACAATTTTTCCATTTGGATACCATTTTAAAGCAGGTGAGAATAACGGCAGTATAAAAGCAGGATCACCATCCTTTATTTCCAGCTTGTTAAGTGTATCATTCACTGCTTTGGGATCTTTATTCCCTGTCAATTCCCATGCTTTTTGAAATGCGTAAGCAGCTTGTGCATTGATATAATAATAGTCGGTCATCTTTAAACCTTTTTCCTCAACCCAAGGTATCATTTTTTTCTGAATCCTCTGAAAAGCTTCATGAGAAGCATCTTTATGCATTACAACCGGGATAAGAACAGGTTTCGATACCACATGCTTCATCATTAAATCATTTCCTAAAACACTCCATGCCTTTGGATATCCAAGTGTGGTTAATACATAAATTGTAAATGGAATTTTAAGACCAATATTATGGGCTGCCCTCCAGTAATGAGGAAGTGTGGAATTATAATCGTTTACTATTAGAATATCCGGCTTGCTAGCCTTAATCTTAAGCAAGGTGGAAGACATTGTTGGCAATTCGCTTTTTGCATTATATGTAATATCTAGTATAATATTTTTGTCCAGACCAAGCCTTTTTAACTCCTTTTTTTCATGTTTAAGATATGCTAAAAGGTGTGGAGCTTCTGCAGTTGCTATTGCTATCTTATCAATTTTAACCTTAAATTCTTTTAATAATAATGTAAGCCATTCTATTACAAAAGTGCCATAACTGCTTGATGGTATACTTATCATCCTCCAGTATTTAAGATTATAATTAAATAATGGTTCTGAAGTTGCAATTGTGCTTATTACTGGTACTTTAAGTTTATCATAAAGAGAAGCTCCAGCCATAACCTCTGAAGTAGGGGATGAAAAAATTATAGCGTCAACCTTTTCATTTTCTACAAGGCGTTCGAGTTCACTTACAACCTTGTTAGCAGAACTCGCTGTGTCAGCATAAACCCATTCGATTTTAGCTCCGTTCATGCTTTCGATTCCGCCATTCTCATTGATCTCATTAAAAGCAAGTTCCGCGCCATGCAATGCTGTGCCGTATACCGCTAATCTGCCAGTCATTGCGCCCAATAAACCAACCTTTATTTCGGCTTTTTTTTCTTTCGGTCCACATCCAGAGAAAAGAGTAAGAGAAAATAGAACAGATACAACAACTGAAATAAACCTCACTAAACTAAACATTACAGCCTCCTTTTTAATAATTATATTTATAATATTCATTAAAATAATAGAATTCAGATAAACACATTGTTAAAATATTACTCTATTAAATTTATTATTTAATGGAGACATTCTTTTATATCGTTCTATAATTGTCACAGGTGCTTCATTAATCTTTAGGTTTACTGATCAAATATATATTTTTAGAAATTTATGTTCCCTAATATTTTAATATAAATTAATTGCTTTATACTTTTCTTTCACTATTTTGCCAATATTTTTCTCTTATTACACGTTTAAGTACTTTTCCAGTAGGATTTCTTGGAAGGTCAGATACAAAATCCACAGATTTTGGTTTTTTATAACTGGCAATATTTTTAGCACAATAATTAATAATATCTTCTTCTGTCAATTCTGTATTTGGTGCTTTTACTATAACAGCTTTCACTGACTCACCCCATTTTTCATCAGGAACACCGATTACTGCTACATCAATCACATCTTTGATCTCTCTTATAACCTGTTCAACTTCATTAGGATAAATATTCTCACCTCCACTTATTATCATTTCCTTCTTTCGGTCAGCCATGTAAATATATCCATGATCATCCCAATATCCCATATCTCCAGTGTAGAGCCATCCATTTTGAAGGGTCTTGGCAGTCTCATCCGGCAGTTTCCAATAACCTTTCATAATGTTGTCACCTCGTGCAATTATCTCACCAACAACACCTGGTAGGCAGTCAAGTCCTTTCTCGTCAACTATTCTTATATCAACACCAGTTAATGGACGACCAAGAGATCCTAACCTTTTTACTTCATGTTCTTCACCTTTGATAATATGCTGATCATTAGGAAGTATGGTTAAAGAAGAACCTGCCTCTGTTAAGCCATAAGTAGAAAAAAAAGTTATATCTTTAAATATATTCATTAATCGCTTAATAAGGTTAACAGGCATAGGAGAAGTAGAGTAGGTGCAGTATTTCAGGCTGCTAAGGTCATATTTATCCAAATCATTAAAATCGATAAAGTATTGCCACATAGTTGGACCCATGGCAATGGTAGTGCATTTTTCTTTTGCAATAGCCTCACAAATATCATGAAGATCAAATTTATCAAGAAATACAATTGCACCCTGTACATAAGCTGCTAATATTACTAGCTTTAAAGCTATATGAAACATAGGTATTACCTGTATCATTATTGAATTGTCAATATTCAATCGATTACCTATAATGTTATGTTCAGCATCTGCATAAAGATTCCTGTGTGTTAGCATAACACCCTTAGGGCGTCCTGTTGTACCGCTAGTATATAGCTGCCAGAAGGTATCATTTGCATCCATCTCAATATTCACTTCAATTGATGAGGAATTTTCCATGAAGTCATTGTAATTTATTGTATCTGAGATAGGATCTCCAATTATGATATACTGCTCGACAGTTAATAGCTCATCCTTAATCGGCTGTATCTGTTTCCAGTATCGATCAGCAACAAAAAGAATTTTCACTTCAGCGTCATTGATGATAAATAGAAGCTCCTTTGGAGACAGTCTCCAATTGATAGTAGTAGCTACAGCGCCAGTCTTAGCTATTCCAAAAAATATTTCATGATAGTAGTGGCTATTATAACATAAAATGCCTATACGATCCTCTTTGTGGACGCCGTAATTAAGAAGAGAATTTCCAATTTTATTAACACGGTCATTTAATTGTGAGTATGTTAGGTGTGTATCTTTATATATAGAAGCAAGCTTATCTGGATAATATCGTGCTGATCTTGTGATAAGATCTCCTATTCTCATAACAATAAACCTCCACTTTAAGCTCTTCAGAAAAAAATATAGTAGTTCATTCTGATAATTAAAGATGAAGCTGTAATATTGCTTTTGATATAAAAATATTATCAATATATATAAAAATTATAGAAAAAAAGTCAACGCAATTTCATTAATTTTATAAAATATCCTTAAAATTATAATTTGTATATATAAAAATATAATAATGAATTTAAAGCAGTAGTTCTAATTGATTAAGCAATAAGACTTAGACTGAAGCTGAGCTGGTTGTTTTAGGGAACTTTTTTAAAAAGTTAAAG
>JAXHTB010000138.1:0-8960 GCA_034190185.1 Spirochaetota bacterium
TAGCCCCGCTTTCTCTCTAAAGGTCTTTATTTTTTTCCCTAAGATTTTATCTATATTATCCATTTTATTCTTCATTGAGGTTAAAATATTATGTGTTGGATTATTTGTCAAGAATAAGTTGTGAAATTCAACATAATTTATATTGTTTATAAAGAGGAAAGATCTTTCCGATTGTTAATGTTTTATATTTTATAAAACCGCACAGGACGTGCGGTTTTTTTTAGCGCCGAAAAATATTCTTTTATCTCTTTTCTTGTATTTTTTTTAAAAAAGAAAAATCCCAGCCAGCAATTTCTTAAATCTATTGGATATTAAATATTATGTGTGGGTTGATCAATGAGATTTGTGAATAAATAATAATACATAACGAGTCATTCAAGTTTACATTTTATTACGTTCTACTGTGCAAAATGAAGCTTAATTCAGTAGTTCTTATTATAAGAAGCAGAAAGTTTACAGTAATTTTCATAAAATAATGGTTGACTGCACGTATATTTTTATATTTATTTATACGTATAAAACCTTGGAAGGTATAACATAAATAAAAAACTGACGTTACTTATTGACGAGACGGTTATTACCCAAGCCAAAAGTTATGCTGAAGATCACAAAGAAACTCTTTCCGGAATGGTTGAAAAATACTTCACATACCTAACCTCAAAGCATTCAATCAATACGAAGGTGAAATTACCTCAGGAAATTGAAGAACTCGTTGGGGTCATCAAAATTCCTGACAATCTTGATGTAAAGAAGGAATACCGGCGACATCGCGCAGATAAGGTGCTTCATGAATAGCTTATTAATCGATTCTGACATTATAATTGATTTATTTGCACAACGAGAAAATTATATTTAAGCTGCGGTATTGATGACGATTATTGCAGAAAAAAAAGTTGACGCTTTTACAACACCGATAGTACTGGCAAATGTTGACTACATAATCACAAGGTATTCAAGTAAAGCAAAATCAAGAAGAGCTATAAAATCCCTAAGTAAAAATTTATCGATACTGCCTATAGACGAGAAAATCGTAGATATCGCGCTTGAATCAGAATTTTTAGATTTTGAAGATGCTATGCAACACTATGCTGCAGAAAAATGTGGAATCGATTTCATCGTAACAAGAAACAAGAAGGATTATGTAAAAGGATGCATTAAAGTTATTACTGCTAAAGAATACATTGATATGCATGAAATGAATGAGTTATTTGACGAAGTATAACAGGTCGTTAGAGCGGACGGTAAAAAGACAAGAAACACATGTGAACCATAAAGAATTTAGCGCCAAGTAAGTTTAACATGATCGTTTTAAGAAGGTAAACTCATTTGACTATATACCACTATCACATGCGATTGGTTTTATCGTTAAGTATAATGTCAAATTACCAACCTCCGTGTTTCGCTTGATAATTTTGGCGAGGACTTTTAAGAATATAATACGTTGTAAATGCTGCAACGCTCCGCTCCTTGACCTTCGGCCTATTAACATTCGCTTCACTGTGGCAAAGGTCATATACGCTAGAACGATAAACATTCAGGAAGTGCATTCTCAGTGAACTGAGTAACTAACAACGAATAAGTATAAACTTTTATATACGAGGTTGCAATGATTGGAGCAATTGCTGGTGATATAATTGGATCTGTATATGAGTGGAACAATATAAAAACAACCGAGTTCCCTCTCTTTACAAAAGGCTGCCGCTTTACTGATGATACGGTCTTGACAGTTGCCCTGGCAGACAGCATCTTGAATAAAAAAAGCTATATTTATAAGCTCAAAGAATATTATAATCTCTATCCCAATGCTGGTTATGGAGGTAATTTCCAACGCTGGGCTTCTTCCTGCGATAATAAGCCTTACAACAGTTGGGGGAATGGTTCAGCAATGAGAGTGAGCCCTATTGGGTTCGTTTACAATGATTTAGAAACCGTTCTTATAAAGGCAAAAGAAAGCGCGGAAATAACTCACAATCATCCGGATGGTATAAAAGGCGCCCAGGCAACAGCTTCCTGTATCTTCATTGCAAAAAAGGGCAATAAAAAAAATGAAATAAAAGATTATATAGAAAAAACCTTCCAATATAATCTAAGTGAAACGCTAGAAAAAATCAGGCCAAATTACAGATTTGATGTATCGTGTCAGGGATCCGTTCCACAAGCAATTGTCGCATTCCTCGAGTCAGAAGGCTACGAGAGCGCCATAAGAAATGCTGTCTCTATAGGTGGAGACAGTGATACTATTGCATGTATCTGCGGGGGAATATCGCAGGCATTTTATGGGGATATTCCGGAATTTATACAATCTAAGGTTTATGAAATACTGGATGATAGATTAGGAATGATTACAAGATTATTCGATAATAAGTACTGTAATTAAGTCTCCCCCAGTGTTAGCATAGTTGTCTTTGTTTTGAACTTACTTATTTATCTACAATAAACCCCGGAAAACTTCTTGCATTCTAAGAAATGCATTTCTAAACTCGTCTGTAATATTAAATTGACTCAACACTGAGGTGAAAATCGAAAATGGCTCAATCCATTTCCAAGCAATCTCAACTTATAGATAATGTAATAAATAAAAATATTTGTGTGAAATGCGGTGCATGTGTCGGATTATGCCCATATTTCGATTATTTTGACGGTAAAGTAGTCGTTATGGATAAGTGCAACTCTGACACAGGAAGATGCCTAGAGTTCTGTCCAAGGTCGGACTATATTGACATACCCCAAGGACAATCAAAAATTTGCAAAGAGAATCAAAGCGAAATTGGCAGTTACATAAGCATATTTAAAGCTCGCGCCTGCAATAGTGATATTGTTGATAAGGCTCAATACGGAGGTGTTGTATCTTCTCTTATCATTCATGCGCTGAACAAGGGTATTATCGATTCAGCCTTGTTGATTAATAAAGGAAATAACTTATCACCAAAAACAAGGATTGTCACCAATTCGTCGGAGGTCCTGAACTGCGCAGGATCAAGATATACCTCATCAGCCGGACTTGGAGAACTGAATAGAGCCATAACAAAGGGCGAAAGAAATATAGGATTCGTTGGGCTGCCATGCCAGATGGAGGCACTTGCAAGAATGGATAGTGTAAATCAGGATGATGAGGAGATGATAAAAGGTATCAATCTTAGAATAGGCCTTTTCTGCACATGGGCGCTCGATTACAGAACCTTTAATAAATATATAAAAAGCATTGGCATAAAGGAACCAATAATAAAATATGACATCCCGCCCCCTCCTGCAAATGTTTTCAAGTTATTAACGGAAAATGGATGGCAAGAACTGCCCCTTGATGATGTAAAACCCTTTATCCAGAAAGGGTGTTCCCTATGTGAAGATATGACAGCTCAACTAGCTGACATATCTATTGGAATGTTTGAAGGAGATGAAGAATGGAATACTGTTATTATCCGAAATGACAAGGGTTCTCAATTCATAAATGAAGCTATTGAAATCGGAGTGATTACAACAGAAATCCTGCCTAAAGAGAGTGAAAATCACCTGAAAGAGGCATCCCGAAATAAAAGAGAAAAGGGAATAATTGCTACAAATGAGATGAGGCCGCAAACAGAATGAATAGAATAAGTGAGCGATCTGGCGGAAAAAAAATACTCCTGCAGGGTAATGAGGCAATTGCAAGAGGAGCCCTTGAGGGGGGAGCAATCTTTTTTACAGGATACCCAGGTAATCCCTCATCAGAGATCATTGAAACACTTGCGGAAGCGTCAAAGGATTTGCCTGTCTATGTCGAATGGTCATCAAATGAGAAGGTTGCATTAGAAGCTGCTACTGCCGCGTCCTTTGCAGGGTGTAGGGCCATGGTCTGCATGAAGCAGAATGGCGTTAATGTAGCGTCCGATTTCTTGACTAATCTCACAATGTCCGGAACCAAAGGCGGGCTTGTGCTTGTCACCTGCGATGACCCAGGAGGGATCTCCAGCACAAATGAAGAAGATGCCAGACTCTTTGCAAAACTTGCTGATATTCCTTTACTTGAACCTTCAACCCCGATGGAGGCTCTCGAAATGGCCAGATGGTCTTTTGAACTTTCAGAAACAATTGGGAATGTAGTGATACTTCGCAGTATATCTCGTGTATCACATACCAGATCGACTGTTGAAACTAAAGAGATACCCCAGCAAGCTCCGAATCCTGCATTTGACCTGACTTCCCCCTTTCATACATTTCCTGTTGTGGAAAAGCATAAAGCAAAACTTGCAAAGTTGGATATTGCAGCAGGTCTTTTTGAAGATTCTCCCTTTAATGTTTACGAAGGTCCTTCTAATCCAGAGCTTCTTGTTATATCATCAGGGTGTTCATGGAGATATGTTACTGAGGCTGTCCCTGATCTAGAACTTTCTGATAAAGTGGGAATTCTTAAACTGGGAACCACCTGGCCGCTTCCCAAGGAACTGATAAAAAAACATCTTGAAACGAGCAACAAGGTTCTCTTTGTTGAGGATGTAAACCCTTTCATTGAAGACAACATAAAATCGTACGGTGCTGACCTTGGCAAAGAAATTGGCTTAAAAGAATATTTTGGCAAAGGCTCTGGCACATTCCCTATGTACGGAGAGCATACACCTAGCACAATTCTCACTGCGCTTGGCAGCATCTTTGAGATAGACTGGCAAAATGAATACTTTAGAGATCAGGTGGAACCTGTGGTAAGTGAGCTTGTTCCATCAAGAGAGTTCGGATTCTGTCCAGGCTGTCCTCATAGAGCCACATATTATGCCATCAAAACTGCGCTTGCCTGGGATAATAATGATGGTTTTGTTTCCGGGGATATTGGATGCTATACTATGGGCATCTGGCCAACCGGTTTCAGCCAGGTAAAATCTGTTCATGCAATGGGATCAGGTGCCGGGATTTCCTGTGGATACGGAAAGCTTGACAGGTTCGGATTTGATCAACCTGTTATCACCCTATGCGGGGATTCTACCTTTTTTCATTCTGCCATCCCTGCTCTGATTAACAGTAAATTTAATCAGTCAGAGCTTTTCCTTTTGATACTGGACAACAGCGCAACAGCAATGACAGGTTTTCAGCCTCATCCAGGAACTGACAGAACTGCCATGGGCATCAAGACCGAACCTGTAGATATTGAAGCGCTCTGTCATTCTATGATGATAGACGTTAAAGTCACTGATCCTTATGATATGTATAACTCTTCAGTAACAATCTATAATATGATGAAGCAGAAGGGCCCAAGAGTGCTAATAATGCGCAGGAAATGCGCCCTAGTTCAGGGCAGAGAGGGAGGATTCCCTTATAAGATGCGTATAGACCAGGAATCATGTCTTGGTGAGGATTGCGGATGCTCAAGATACTGTACACGCATTTTCCGATGCCCTGGACTCATCTGGGATGACAATACACAAACAGCAATGATCGATGATGTAATATGTGTAGGTTGTGGAATATGCTCAGATATATGTCCACAGCAAGCTATAATCAAAGAGGAAATTCATGCCCATTAATCTTATAATAACTGGAGTTGGTGGTCAGGGAAATGTTCTGGCATCACAGATTGTTGGACACGCGGCAGTTAACAAGGGCCTGCGCATTACAATAGGAGAGACCTTTGGTCTTTCGCAAAGAGGTGGACCTGTATCTAGTCATATTCGGATATCACACAACAGAGATTATAGTCCTTTAGTTTCTCCGAATAAGGCTGACATCATCCTTGGACTTGAACCACTTGAGACGCTTAGGATCATACCTGAGTTTGGAAACCAAAATACAACTATTATCGCAAATTCAAGGGCTATCTACCCGCTTAATGTAATAGCCGGTGATGTGGACTATCCTGATACTTCAATAATTAAATCTTTTTTAGATGAATTTTGCGGTAAAGTATATTGGCTTGAGGCAACAGGATTAGCAGTTGAGTTGGGAACACCTATCCTTATGAATACAATTTTACTCGGCGCTCTCTGTGGAATCCCGGATTTCCCTTTACAGATAAACGATTTTCAATATGCATTAAAAGACTTTTTTCCTGAATCAAAACTTAATACAAACTATGAGGCTCTTCGATTAGGAAAAGGGCTTGTCGAAAATTACAATAATTGAAATAGCCACAGATAAAATAGAAACTGTTCATACGACTCGAATGTTTTAAAACACAGATTTACAAAATTTATATTATTTATCATCTATTTATTTTTTTATCTGTGTTTCATCCGTGGCTAAAAGTATCCTTTTATAATTTCAAAAACAGTATAAACTTATTAGCTGGTTACTCCTGAATAATTTCAAACATCACATTATTAAAAGCCTTTGGATGAATGAACCCAAATTTATGGTTCTCATAGGTATTGGGAGTTTTGTCGATCAACTTAATCCCCTTATCTTCTAAGTCCTTCCATAATTGATCAATATTGTCAGTCTTTAAAGCGATATGGTGCAATCCTTCGCCTTTTTTCTCAAGAAATTTACCAATAACACCATCCGGCGTTGTAGGGCTCATAAGCTCAAAATCCACATCCCCTATCCTGCACATTGCGAACTTCATGCCATAGGGTTCAAATTCCATAGACTGAACAACCTTGGCTCCTAGAACATCTGTAAAAAGATCTATAGCTTTATCCAGATCTTTAACTACTACTCCAACCTCTATTACCTTTTCTATTGCCATCTCCTGTCTCCTTTTAAATTATTCTATGCAAATTTATTTTTATTATGAGCAGTCCAGCATCTGTAACAATATAGAAATTCTCATATATTTCTCAATTCACATATAAATGATATCCCAATTAGAACATTGTCATTCCACCGCTAACACTGTAATGCTGTCCTGTAATATAATCAGCCTCTTCTGAACAGAGGAACATCACCATGTTTGCTATCTCTTCCGGCTCTGCCAGTCTCTTCTTGGGAACACCTAATATCATCTTTTCAATAACCTTGCCTAATCCCTGAATAGCCGGCGTGTTTACTGTTCCAGGCGCCACGCAGTTAACATTTATTCCGTATTTAGCTAATTCACCAGCTAATGTCCTCGAAAATCCTGCAATAGCAGCCTTATTCCCAGAATAGACAGCCTGTCTTGGGGTGCTTATCTTTGATGCATCTGAGGTTATGCTTACAATTTTTCCGCTATTCTGTTTTATCATATACGGGATAACAGAATGACAACAATTAAGAACGCCAAGCCAGTCTACAGCTATCTCTCTTTCCCATTCCTCAGGATCGGTGTCGCCAAAATGCTTAAAAGACATTGTAGTTAGTGCTGCATTGTTTACCAGTATATCGATCCTGCCATATTCATCGATAACCTTTTTGACAACATTCAGCGCATCTTCTCTTTTCGAAACATCGCATTTAACAGCCAAAGCCTTGCCTCCGCTGCTCTTTATCTCCTCTGCAACCTTTTCGCCGGTTTCCGCCTTAAGTTCAGCAATGACAGACACAGCGCCCTCTTTTGCAAAAGAATGGGATGTTGCGCGTCCTATTCCGGAACCTGCACCTGTGATGATTACAACCTTGTCAGTAAATCTCATATTCTCCTCCAGAATCCTTTATATGTAATAAATGCTTTTTACGCTCTTTAATTAACATACCTTTATTTGCACATAAACAATTATCGCATATTTCTATTTATCTTTCCGCGGTGCAGGGTTTACCAGACCTGCTGTGAGTGTTTGAGGTACGAACTTAGTCAGTTCCTCCACTGTCCAGCGCCCGTCTTTATAGATGGTCTTTATCTCATCCGGATGGCTGTAAAGGAATACTCTGCCTCCAATAACTCCAAAAATCTGTCCATTTATATCTGAAGCTTCATCAGTTGCCAGATATGCCACAACAGGACCAACATCATCAGGATCTGGCAGCGGCCATACAATACCAGGTAGAGCCTGTCCTTCTGCTTCACGCTTTTTAATGATCTCCTCAGTGACTAACGCTGCCATCCTTGTTGACGCTGCAGGCATAAAGGAATTAACTGTTATACCGTATCTGCCAAGTTCCCTTGCCCCAGCTCTTGTAAGACCTGCTATACCTGCTTTTGCAGCGCAATAGTTTGAATGGCCAGTATCTCCAATAAGACCTGCCGCGGAGGTACAGTTAATAATGCGTCCGCTTCTCTGTTTTCTCATGAGAGCTGAAGCAAATTTCATAGTGCTAAATGTTCCTTTCAGGTGAACAGCTATCACAGCGTCCCAGTCTTCCTCAGTTAAATTATAGATCATACGTCCACGGTCATTGCCTGCAACATTCACAAGAATGTCTATCTTACCGAAGTTTTCTACAGCAGAGTTGATCATATTTTCTGCATCTGTAAAAACTGCGACACTCCCATAATTTGCCACAGCTTTACCCCCGTGATCTGTGATCTCCTTAACAACTTCATCAGCAGGTGATTTTGAAGCTCCTGTGCCATCTGTCTCGCCACCCAGATCGTTTACAACTACCTGAGCGCCTTCCTGGGCCATTGCAATGGCAATACCACGTCCAATGCCGCGACCTGCTCCTGTTACTACAGCAGATTTGCCCTCTAATGAATTACCCATTTTGACCTCCATGTATTAGTTATAAATTATTTAGCGTATGCTTTTATAATTACAATACTTGAATAGCATTTGATGAGATGAAGAAGTAATATTATAGAATAGGATAATTTTGACTATCAATGAAACTATAGGTGTAAGCTATTTTTGTAAGTTCAAACTGTTTTCAGAAGTAATGATCAAATAGGATCAGCCGATTCAGCACAATCTCGATTGAAAAAAATTGCCAAGGATACACACAGATTTTTAAATATTGGTTTTTAAGTTCTTCTGAATAAACACTACACAATACATCAGAATTACAAAGCTATGATAAAGGGTATATATTATTGGAGAGTTTCCAAAATTGATATTGATCAATGACACTACAGTAAAAACTACTTACAACAGAATTTTCATTACATAATCTGCAATAATAGGCTATAATCTGCACTAATC
>JAXHTB010000139.1:0-8935 GCA_034190185.1 Spirochaetota bacterium
TGGTTAAATCTATCCTAAAATATAGGGTTATACCAACTATATTTATCAAAATAATTATAATAATATTTAATATCGATGAATTTTTCTCAAATATTTTTTTTGTAATCGATTTCAAATTCATTTTCACTATCTCCTTTCCTCAAGAATTTGAATTGTAACAAGAATTCCAATTATCATAACAGAGAGGAAATATATTAAATCTCTGGAATCGATAATGCCCCTTGATATATTTCTGAAGTGAAAATCTGCGCCGAGATATTCCACAAAACCTAATATTGAGGCTGGAAGAAAAAATAAAAACTTATCCAGTAAAGTTAACATAAGGCAGATCACTAAAGCGATCATAAAAGCAACTATCTGGTTTTTGGTAATAGAAGATGCAAACAAACCAACAGCCGAATATGCTCCTCCAAGAAGCACAGCTCCAAAATATCCTCCAAGCACAGGCCCGTAATCAAGAGAACCTACAAATGATATTGAAAATGCATAAACAAGAGTAGGGATAAGCATTATTATAATAAAAACAGTGCTGGCTAGGAATTTCCCTACTACAACATCGAACGTTTTAAGAGGAAGAGTCATTAGTATCTCCAGAGAACCTGAATTCTCTTCCTCTGAAAATAGACGCATTGTTATTGCAGGGATGACAAATGAAAATATTATGGGAAGCAGTTGAAAAAAAGCTCTAAGCTCTGCTTGTCCATATAGAAAAAAAGTGGAAAAGAAAAACCATCCGGTAATAACTAGAAATATAGTAATAACTATATATGCGACAGGGGTTGTAAAGAAGCTTGCCAATTCCTTATTCATTATAATAAAGGATTTCTTAAATCTATTCATCTCCTCCTCCTTGTGTAAGATCTCTAAAGACATTTTCAAGGGTTCTGGACTCCTTTGACATTTCATACAGCACCCATCCCTTATCAGCGATCAACTTGAATATATCCGGCCTTAAATCTTTTTGAGTGGATGATATTACAGTAGCAGCGGTTAAATCTTCATGATCGGAATTCTGAATAACACTCTTAACACCCTGCAGTCCATCTAATTCATTGGATAGAACGCTAAAATCAACGCCTCCAACCTTTATCAAAATCCTTGCCTCCCTGCCAGCTTCAGACTTAAGATCTGAAGTCCTTCCGTCAGCCACTATATTTCCCTTATTTATTATTATTACCCTGTCACATGTAGCCTCAACTTCGGAGAGGATATGTGTTGACAATATAACAGTCTTCTTTCTCCCGATCTCCTTGATCAGATTCCTTATCTCGATTATCTGGTTTGGGTCAAGACCGCTTGTGGGCTCATCAAGTATGAGTATTTCGGGATTATGAATCATTGCATGAGCTAATCCAACTCTTTGTTTATATCCTTTTGACAGCTCGTTTATACTCTTATACATTACCTCATAGAGTCCGCATGTCTCAGATATCTCTTTAATCCTGTTAATATCATCTATTTCTCTAATTTTAGCGATATATTTCAGAAAATCGTAAACTAACATATCGCCATAGAGTGGCGCATTTTCCGGAAGATATCCTGTGATCCTCTTCACTTCCAGAGGATTTTTATCAACCAGATTATCATGGATACTGATTGTTCCTGAACTAGGTTTAAGATAACATGTAAGCATTCTTATTGTTGTTGTTTTTCCTGCACCGTTCGGTCCCAGCAGTCCTGTTATCTCCCCATCTCTTACAGTAAAGGAAATATTATTAACCGCCAGTAGTTCTCCATAGCTTTTAGTTAAACCACTTACGCTTATCATTAGCAACTATCCTCCTAAGATATCCAACTTTGTATCGAAATATAATGATGCTATAAGACGTCAAATTAAAATATTACTAAATATATTAAAATTCCTGCTTATACATGAATTTGTTTTTTCAACTTACAAATCATACAACCCTTCCAAAATCATCCTCAATCCGTTCAATATCGTCCTCACCAAAATAATCCCCCTGTTGAACTTCAATAAAAACAAGATCCTCTTCCCCCATATTTCTTATCCTGTGAAGCGTCTCCCTTTCAATATCAACAGATTCTCCTTTGGAAATCTCTATATCTTTATCATCTAAAGAAACCAGTCCTTTGCCGCAGATAATGTGCCAATGCTCCGATCTCAGTTTATGTCTCTGCAAACTTAAGCGCTTACCAGGATAAACAGTAATCCGTTTGACCTTATGATCCTTCATATCAGAAAGCACAGTATAGAATCCCCAAGGACGATGCCCCTCTTTACTTTTATCTTTGCCAAAAATTCTACTAAAAATTGTCATTATCAGAAGGTATGCTATATTATCCTTTTAAATTTTGAATTTATATCATCCGATTTTTTTACGGATTTCGAGTCTGAGTTTCGGATTTATTTTTTCTTTAAATTATCAATTTAGCAATTACCCTTTTTTTTGCATAAAATCTTTCATAAAGCTAACCAAAGTTTTAACACCTTCAACAGGCATGGCATTATATATCGAAGCCCTGCAACCGCCAACTGATCTGTGCCCCTTAAGGCCGCTAATGCCCTCATTCTCAATTTCCTGTAAAAACTCCTTTTCCAGATCTTCTGATGGCAGACGCCATACAACATTCATCATAGATCTGCTGTTTTTATCTACCGGATTTCTGTAAAATCCTTCACTGTTATCGATCTGATCATATATTATATTAGCTTTCTCGTCTCTTCGTTTCTCAATTTCAGGCATACCGCCTATCGATTTGATCCATTTTAGTGTAAGATTCATCATCCAAACCACAAAAGACGGCGGCGTATTATAGAGTGAATTTTGCTCAATATGCCGATCATATCTTAGATATGCAGGCAGGTCTCGTCTTGCGTTTTCTGCAAAACTGTCCTTTATTACTATAAAGGCCATACCCGCAGGTGATAGATTTTTTTGCGTACCTGCATATATCATATTTATTTTATCCCATGGAAGCGGGCGGGACATTACATCAGAAGACATGTCGATAACTAGAGGGATCTTGCCAGTATCTGGAAATTGCTGCCACTGAATCCCTCCGATTGTCTCATTTGAGCATATATGAACATAAGCAGCATCCTTAGTAAAATTCAATTCATCCTGAGACGGGATCCTTGTATATTTCTCATTTCCTCCATCCCATACTATATTGGTCTTTCCAACAGCTTCAGCATCAGCATAGGCTTTCTTTGCCCATGAGCCGGTTAATATATAATCTGCTGTTGTTCCTTCCTTAAGGAATGCCATAGGAACCATTCCGAATTGAAGTGTTGCCCCACCCTGTAAAAATAGAATATTATAATTTTCAGGGATTTTTAAGATTTCGCGTGCAAGTGTTATTGTTTCATTATGCACATTATCATAGATCTTGCTTCTATGACTCATCTCAATTAAAGACATTCCGGAAGCTTCAAAGTCCAATAGTTTTTCCTGCGCTTCTTCCAAAATAGGTAATGGTAGTGTTGAAGGGCCTGCTGCAAAATTATATATTCTCTGCATAATACTTCCTCGTTATTTTTTATAGGTCTGTCATTCTGATCCTGATTTTAAAATTGCATACTCAAAACCGTCTATTAAAACATGGAAAGATGCAGCATTGATATTTTCTGACAGATAATACACCTTCCATACATCAATGCCGTCTGTGAATATGATAGTAACCTCAACATCAGTGCTGGTTCCTCTTTTTGCGTCAAGGATGTTTGCGCGGTAATCGATCAGCTTGACTCTCTCAATTTCCGGGAAAAGCGGGGTAAGCGCCTTCTTAAGCACCTTTGCAAGGGCATCCACAGGTCCCTTGCCGTTTGACGCCTCATGAATATTCCTGCCTTTTGCGTTTATCTGTACAGTAGCTTCAGGATCTACACCATTATCAATCAGTCTATATCCGCCTACTATCTTAAAGGGAGGTTTATATTTATCTAAAGATCGAGATATGGTTAATGCCCTTGTGGCGTCATGGATTTCGTAATTCAGCATAGTTTACCGTTGAATACAATCCTAGGCTTTATGATATCAATCACTTGAGGTTTCCTCCTCTTCTTCCTCACCATATTCATAATGATATCGAAGAGTCCTATCTTCATCATCTTCATCTACATTAAAAGTTGTGTAGTCTACCTGATCATCATCTTTATATATTTCAAGTGTTAATGATGCATTTTGTTCAGATTCAATAGTGACAATGATTCGTAAGTCGTCCAGTTCATCTATAGTTTTCTCATATTTGTATATATTACCACCCAAATTTTCTGTATCTTCAAACCAAATATCTTGACCACCATCGATAGAATATACTCCTTCGAAATGAGCGCCGGTACATATTATCTTAAATTTAATAGGGTCCTTATCCTCAGGATTACATTTAATAAAGGAAAAAGATAAAGCTAATATAAGCAATAAACATATAGTAATATTTCTTTTTGTATTCATAAAATTAAACCTCTGCTAAATTCTGATGCCAAAGGTATTATCATAAACTCTTAGATAGATAGTCTTACAGAAATAATTATAAAGTAAAATTAAGTCAAGAAAATAACGATTTTAATGGGGAATACAATTTCAAAATTGTATAGGATTTATTGCTCATAAATGATAAACTTTATAATCATGGATCACAAGATTACACAACAATTTATAATACTTAATACAATGTTCAAATTACATTAAAAGATATATATTAGATTATCTTAGTATAAGATTTGTTACGAGAATTTATACGATTATACTAAATTCATAGATATTACACTCCCCTAATTTAATAAGTCCAAAATTTATTCACTGAATATGCTTCTTGACTTTATTCATTTTATGAGTTAGTATTAATGAATAGATAATTCAGTCTAGCATAAGTATAAAATGAATATTGAAAATATAACTAAAGAACAGCTCCTTGACGAAATAACTCAACTTCGCAAGATTGTTGATGATCTAAGAAAAGTTGAAACAGAATGCAGTGAGTCACACAGTGAGCTTTCAAAACTTCTGATTGAACAGGAAAGTATTATTGATACTATTCCGGATCTTGTCCTTCTTATCGATAACAATGGTAATCTATTTAAATGGAACAAAAGGGTTGAGATCGTAACTGGATTTTCCTCTAAGGAATTAGAAGATATACCAGCTATAAAATTATTTTCTAAAAAAGATCAAGAAACTATTACAAAGATATTAATTCAGGGGCTTGAAAAAGGGTACGGTGAAACTGAAGCTGATTTAATAAATAAAAATGGGGATAAAATTCCTTATCAACTATTAGGAGCATCATTAAAAAACACTTATGGTGAAATTATAGGCGCTGTAGGTATTGGCAGGGATATAAGCAAACAGAAGATAGCAGAAGAACGGATAAAAAGCTCAGAACAAAAATATAGAGCTATATTTGAAAATGCAAATGATGCAATTATTCTTCTTGATACAGATAATATCGTTGTTGATTGCAATTCTAGTACAGAAAAACTGTTGGAAGTTCCACGTGAGCTAATAATAGGACTTAAACCAACTGATTTATCTCCTCCTGTTCAAAATGATAATTCATCGTCAACGGATAAATCATATAAGAAACTACAAGATACTATTTTAGGAGGTCCGCAGTTCTTTGAATGGAGAGTGCTTAAACATAATGGATCTATTCTGGACGTAGAGATAAGCCTTAATACAATTGAAGTGGAAGGAAAGACACTGATTCAATCCATTTTTCGTGATATAACAGAACGCAAACGCATTCAGGAAATCAATGAAAAAATGGCTATCCTAAAGGATAGTCTTATAAGCTCAACAATATTGATAACAGAAAGGCTAGATTTAGAGACTATAGGAAAGGAGACACTATACACTGCTATTAGGTTAATAAAAGCAGAATCTGGAATATTCGTTCATGTAGAAGAATGTGAATTAACTAATTTCGTTTATAAAGGATTGTCAGATAAAGATGTAAAGTCAATAAAAAAATGGATAGGGGAAAACATAAATCCTGATATTTTTATACAAAAAAAGACGATCATATGTCCGGATATTTCAAAAGACAATAGATTTGTAGCACTTCAAAATTTGATTCCAGGTATCAAATCTTTTTTAGGAACACCTATTATATTTGACGAACAACTTATGGGGATCATCGTACTTTTTAATAAGTTTTATATACACGAATCAGAAAAACAGGATCAGGAAATTCTCGATACTCTATCAATACATTCTGCAACAGCTATTAACAATGCAAGGCTTTACAATGAGATCATGTCTATTAATGTGAGACTAGAAGGGAAAATATGGGAAAGGACAAAAGAGCTTGAAGATGCGTTAAAGGAGGCTGAAATAGCTAACCAGGCAAAGTCAAGCTTTTTAACTAACATGTCGCATGAATTGAGAACCCCGCTCAATGCTATTATTGGTTTTTCCGATGTGCTTAAAGAGCAATATTACGGCAATCTAAATGAGAAACAAAATGAATATATAAATGATATACTTGAAAGCGGTAAACATCTACTTAATCTGATTAACGATATTCTGGATCTCTCAAAGGTTGCAACCGGCAAAATGGAGCTTGAACTTACACCAATCCATATAAATGATATTATTGAAAGCAGCCTTATAATGATAAAAGAAAAATCACTTAAACATAACATTTCACTGGATATAGAGATCCCGGAAGAAATTAAGAATATTACAATTATGGCAGATGAAAGGAAATTGAAGCAGGTTATGTTTAATCTTCTATCCAATGCATCCAAGTTTACGCAAGACAACGGCTCTATTCGTGTTCAAGTAGAAAAGGATGAAGATAATCTTATTATAAGTGTTATTGATTCTGGAATAGGCATTCCACAAGAATATCAGATAGATATATTTAACAAATTTTATCAGGCACGAAATGATATTCCAAATAAAACATCAGGCACAGGATTAGGATTATCGTTATGCAGACAATTCGTCAATATGCATGGTGGTGATATATGGGTAGAAAGTGAGGGAAGTGGACATGGTAGTTGTTTTACCTTCACAATTCCATTAACACTTGGGCAAAAAATACCAGGGAATACCATATCAAAAAAAACTATATTGGAGAATATAGAAAGGATTATTAACCAAAGCACTAGGCACAACCGATGCTTCTCAATCTGCAGTTTCCAAACACCTAATAATAATTCTGAAGATAGATCTGTAGATATATTTAATCTTATAAAGAAAGAAAAGAGAGACTATGATTTTCTTGCAATAGATATTAACAAGGTTGTTTTTCTTATCCTTACTGAGATCGATAAAAAAAATGCAGAATTAGTATGTCATCGGTTAAAAGAAAAAATGATTAATTTATTTGATGATCTACCAATTATATATTCAATAGCTTCATTCCCGGAGGATGGGGAATCACCAGAACTGTTATTTCAAAAAGTCCAACAATATACAATTAGTTTCAATAGGTTTAATTAAATGAAAAAATTAATACTAATTGTCGAAGATGAAAAAACAAATCTTAAGTTATTAAAAGATCTACTTCAGATTTCTGGATATTCTACTCTCGAAGCAAGAGACGGCAGACAAGGGATTAAGTTAGCACATGATAAAAAGCCTAATCTCATTTTAATGGATATCCAACTGCCTGAAATAGATGGTGTTCAGGCAATTAGGATCTTAAAACAAGATGATTTAACAAAAGATATACCGATCATAGCTATTACTGCCTTTGCAATGGAAAAAGATAAAGAGATGGCGCTGCAAGCTGGATGTAATGGATTTCTTTCTAAACCTATAGATATTAAGGAATTTTTAGAAAAAGTAGAGACTAATTTAAAAAATAATGAGTAAAAACTATGATAAAAAAACCAATAATACTGGTCGTGGATGATGAAATACGTAATCAACGTCTTCTTGAAGCGCTTTTAATACCAATGGGTTATAAAATCATTCTGGCAAACAACGGAAAAGAAGCTTTAAAAAAAGTTCAAACATATAAACCAGACTTGATCTTACTCGATATTATGATGCCACAATTGGATGGCTTTGAAACTGCTCGTAAATTAAAAGAAAACAATGAAACCAGTATAATACCGATTATTATGATTACAGCGCTTAAGGATGTTGAAGATCGTGTAAAGGCTATTGAAGCCGGCGCTGATGACTTCCTTAGTAAACCAGTAGATAAAGTAGAGCTGAGAGCCAGGGTACATTCTCTTTTACAGGTTAAAGCATACAATGACCATATGCTTAATTATCAAAAGGAACTAGAAGCAGAGGTAGTAAAGCGAACGTCAGAATTAAACAAAGCCTTTAAAAAAGTACAATCAGCTTCCCTTGAGACAATCTATCGTCTTTCCAGAGCAGCCGAGTATAAGGATGAGGATACAGTAGCACATATACTTCGTATGAGTCATTACTGTTCAGCTGTATCCAGTAAGATGAGACAAAGCGACTCATTTGTTGAAACAATACTCTATGCATCACCTATGCACGATGTTGGCAAGATCGGCACGCCTGACCATATTCTTCTAAAACCTGGGAAATTAACCCCTGACGAGTGGAAGATAATGAAAGAGCATACAATTATTGGTGGGCATATTTTAGAAGCGTCAAACTCTGAATTCATACAATTAGCTGAGGTTATTGCTGTTACACACCATGAGAAATGGGATGGCAGTGGTTACCCTAATGGATTAAAAGAAAAAAATATTCCAATTGCAGGACGAATTACTGCTATTGCAGATGTATTTGACGCATTAACTACAAAACGGCCATATAAAGAACCTTTTTCTATTGAAAAATCTTTCAAAATCATAGAGGAAGGAAGAGGACAGCATTTCGATCCTGATGTTGTAGACGCATTTTTTTCAATAAATGAAGAAATATTATCAATTAAAGAAAAATTTGAAATTGGTAGCAAAATTTCATCATCTATCTGGTTGAACTCTATATATAAACTCGATTCTTTAACAGAATCACAACAGGAAACAATAACA
>JAXHTB010000014.1:0-22673 GCA_034190185.1 Spirochaetota bacterium
GGGACCGCATTGTGCAATATAATCCATACCAGGTGTGTCCTTTGTCACTGTAGTCGCTAGAGTATTTATTCTTATTCCCCATCGTGAAAACTCACTAGCTAAAACCTTAGTGCTTTGAATAAGCGCTGCTCCTGCTCCACCGGGCATAGATTCACCAGGAGTGGGGAATCTCCCAGCATCGGTTGATATTGATACGATCTTACCATATTTTCTTTCTATCATATGATCGAGAACAGCCCTGATACAAAACATCCTGCTAAAGTATTGGCTGTAAAAAAAATCAACATACATCTCAGGGTCTATCTCCCTAAAAAAGTTTGGCGCAGTAATAAATTTTCCTCTATTGATAACCCCTCCGCTTATTACCAATATATCGATCTTAGGCATCTTTTCTAAAGTTCTATCAACCATCTCCTTAGCTTCTTTGTAGATAGTAATATCTGCTTGTTCAAAGATAGCATTTCTTCCCATTTTTTGTATTGCATTTATTAGTTCTTCAGCATGTTCTGATGATCTAGCTGCATTAACTACAACATCAGCTCCATTTTCAGCAAATTTTAATGCTATATTCTTTCCTATCCCTCTGCTTGAACCAGTAATCAGAGCGACCTTACCATGAAGACTGTAACCCATTATCTACCTCCGATTAAAAAACTTTTATTTATATTTTTACCTATTTATTTTAAAACAAAATTCATTATTTACTCTAAAAAGTCAAGAAATAAGCATATATACAGATAACGCAGCCTTGGGCAGCAAGCAAATATGATAAAAATTTGTTATTCCTATTAAAACCTGACAAATGTGAATTTAGTATATAAATATTGAATTGAAGATACAAATTTTTTTATGAATTAGACTTGAAACTAGTAGAGTTATAAACAACAATGATATTCATATTTATGTAAATATTAATTGTATACCCTATTGTAGTATTTTTATAATATACTCAATTATTTATATGAAATATATGGGAAATTGGAAAAAGGTTAACAAAAACCGAGAGGGATAGATGGTAACTAGTGATAAAAAGAGAAAATCATCTGTTGAAAAGATAGAAGAAAAAGAGGGGAAAAAAAGAAAGGTTAAAAAGAACGAAACAGTCATTGAAAGAAGCTTAATTATGAGAATTATGCTTAAATCGTTAAAGATAATGTTTATTTGGCTTCCTTTGTCAATTATAATCTTAGTAATAATCGCTCTTTTTGCCCTAAAGATATATCTCTCTCCTGAACGTGTGGAAAACTTGATAACATCCAATTTTAACCAAATGTCTTATGGAAATATCTCCCTTAATGTAAAGAAATTCAGTCCATACAGCGGTTTTGAGATAGAAAAGATCGTAATAAGGAATGGAAAGGAGTTCGCGCGCACAAAATTTGTAGAAATCGATAAGCTGATTGTAAGATATGGGCTTTTCTCGATGCTGATTGGCGATATTCGATTCGATGAAATCGGAATATACAACCCAAGAATTTACTTAAAAGAGAAGAAAGGGATATGGAATGCTGTCCGATTGATGAAACCTGGAAAGCCGGAACCTGTCGATCTAGAGGAGAAGGTCGAAGAGGTTGAACAAGGGCCTCCTTTAAAGGAGATAAACCTGCCAATATCTGCAAGCCTTCTCTTTAAATTTATACTTAAAGACCTGAAGCTCTATATCGATGGAGAAAGTTATAGATCTTCAATTGAAGGACTGACCTTTGGCATAGATATTTCGGTTCCACCATTTAAGCGTATTCCGATCTCTATTGAAGCAGTCTCGCTTCTTAAAAAGATGATAATAGAGCTTAATCCAAAGGGTAAAGTCGATATCGCTTTTTCATCAAAAGATGCAGAGATCGATCACCCCTTAATCCTATCGTGGAAGTTGATCTTCGGTAGGGCACAGAAGGGAAGGCCGAAATTTTTAAGCAATTTTAGATTAGGCACATATAAGACTCCTGTTAGATTTAAAGATATACACCTGGCGCCATTAAGCTTTAAACTATCATACGATATCATCTATGATCCTATCAGCGATAATTTAAAATTAAACCACTTAAAAGTATCTTTTCGAAATAATAACTGGATAGACATTGCTGGCTCAGTTAAGAGTGTAACTAAAATCCCAAAGATCGATATACAGATGACAGAAAGCGCTATTGTTCTTGATGATTTATATCCCTATTTCCTTAATTTTACAGGGGACAGAAAGACAAAATTTAATGGTTTGATCTCACTCTATCCTTTGTCAATAAAGGGTGATACTGAGAATATCGATATTATAGGGCAAGTTAATCTTAAGGAGATAGGATTCAAAAATCCTTCAATTGAAGCAGTAATTCCACATATTCAGTTATCATATTCAATTTCTAAGATAAAGGATGATATGAATATAGCAACAGGTATAAACATCCCGCATCTTTTATATACCCTTGACAAGAATAAGTCAGGGGATAACGGATTGGATCTTGGAATTAAGATATTATCCTCCAATAATTTTGAAAGGGTAATTATAGATAAATTTTCATTCCGTTTTTTCAATCCTGAGATAAAGAAGGATGCTCTTAATATCCTGATAAACGGAGATGTCAGGCTTAAACCAGATATGGCAGGTAAAATTCGGATAAAAAGGCTGTTATTCATGAAGGATCCTCTCCTTGGTATGCTTCCAAATAATATTAAGGAGTCCCTTGTTCCTCTCCCTTTTTCGAAACCGGTAAATATGAATTTAGACCTCGATTTCTCCATGAGCAGTGCTGAAATTAACGCAGTGTTAGGTATGCTTATTAAGGTTCCTGATTATAATGTAAATGATTTAAAGATAGGTTTGAATATTGTTCAGGATTCATCTGAAAAGAGAGTAACACTGAATAACTTTAATATGAACAGCAAGACTTACGGACTCAGCATAAAAGCAAAGGGTACAATTGATACAAAATCGCCTCCCTTTTCAGATTCAGACTTGAAACTCTTGGTAAAACTGGATTACCCAAAGATGAGGCCCATATACGGTCCATGGAATATATCAGGGCTGATCCAGTTAGCTGCTTCAATGAATGGAGATCTAAAAACCGGTAAGGCATCCGGATCTATTGAGATCGATAGATTATTCGTAAAGAATGAAGAGTCGATGATAAGTGTTGAGGATATGAATTTAGATTTTCCATTTGAATACTATTTCACTCCACAATACAAAGGAGGTTCACGAATACTCATCGATAAGACTCAGGTAATTGATAATGATAAATTTAAGGAAAGAGAGAATTTTACAATTTCATCTATCAAGGCGAAACATCCTGCCCGGGATATTTCATTTGAGTTTCTAAAGGATTTCTCTGCTACAATGTTCTTTCGTAATAATACCTTTGAAATAATTAAACTCAGGGCATACATTTTGGACGGGTCTCTCTACGGCAGGGATATACTTTTTAATCTTGCTGATATGAACATTGACAATTTCGAATACAGGCTTATACTAGACCTGCCTAATGTTGATATCGAGAAGCTGGACGATCCCAATCCCAAGCAAAAAACAAGAAAGGCTGAATTGTCTCTTAATGCTAATTTTAAAGGCAAGGGGCTAGATTTCAGCAAGAAACTGAATGTGAAGGGATATATAAATATCTACAAGATTGGTGAAAAGTTTGCAAATCGACTGCTAAAGGGACTTAATTCTGAGAAGGGGGAATCGAAACTGGGCATAGCTCAGTATGTTGTTGATAACACAATGAAGGTGGATGGATTAAATTATAATCTGGATAAAGGTCTTGTTTATGTAACAGTCGGATTTTCCAGACGGAGACCTATAGGATATATTATTGGGATAGAACGAGATATAGTAAAATACGATAGAATACCGATCCAGGAATATCTTAGAGGTATAATGAAGGGAGAAATGAAATGAATTGCAAAAGGATATTAATAATAACAATATCTCTATGGTCATACGTTATTTGGGGATGTTCATCCAGTATCCCCTTTCTGAAGGACATGCCAAGCTGTTGTCTGATCTCTCCTCCCAAGATCCATCTTACAGGAGAAAAGACTGTTGTGGAACGTCAGATCGTGGGGGATTACAGGGAGTTGGAAAAGGATTCCTGGGCTGTATCTTCTGTAAAAACAAATGTTCAGAGATCAAAGGGTATGACTATCACAGGTCAGGATAAGGACTTGTTGCTCGCTTATAAAATACGGGAATTTCATGAAGAAAAGATCAGAAAAAATAAGGATGAAGGCGCAATAGGAGAAGAAAATAGCGGATTTATTGCATATATACAGATGTCAAAGTACGAGAATAATAAAGATTTAAAGAAACTCCTGATGAAACTTATTCAAGAAGAGAATAAGGCCAGAAATACTATCTTTAAAAGGACATTGCTGGAATCGGGTATACAAGAGGTTAAAGAAGAACAAATTTCAGCCTTTGGAAAAAGATTTGCTGAAGAGCAGAGGGCAATGGCCAGGAAAGGTGATTGGGTACAGGACATAACAGGGAAATGGATCAGAAAAAAATGAATATAAATAAAAGCTATTTTATCATATTATTTTTACTTATCCTCCTGAACATATCTGCATGTGAAGATAAAAAAAAGGAGGTTTTATTTAGCTATTATAAAATTCTGGATAAAGAATACAAAAAGAATATTGGAAGGGTAATACCTATAACAATAGAACAATCTATTGAGGTTGACGGTGTGTTTACTAAGGATGGATTGCATTTTTTCTTTACATCAGACAGAGACAGGGGCAATTCAGATATCTATCTAAGAGACCTTACAGATATTACAACTGTCAGAATAACAAACCATCCATCAAAGGATACATCTCCTGCTATATCTCCAAATGGGAAATACCTTGCTTTTATATCCCAGAGGGATGACCCTGAGGGCGATATCTTTATTGTCAGAGTAAACCCTAAAGACCTTATTGGCGACGCAAGAACTTCAATAACCTATGACTCATCCCTTGATGATTATGCAAGGAATATAACGCTTTTTCAGGATAAAGAGAGTGGGACAATTAAGATCATGAAAGATGCTTCGCCTTGCTGGTCTCCGGACAGTGAATGGATTGCATTTTCCTCTGTTAGAGATGGTATTGAGAATATCTGGCTGACCGATCGAAAAGGTCAGGAGTTCAAACAGATTACAAAAAGGGGAGGCATATATCCCAGATTCTCTCCTGATGGTAAACATTGTATATATATATCATATAGAGATAAGGCTGATAATGGAGATATTTATATTATAAATATTGAAACCGGAGAGGAGAAAAGGATCACAGATACAAAATCTATAGAGCTTTATCCTTCATTTATGGGCAGCAGCAACGAGATCGTTTATACGTTAATAGACAAAGACACTAACAGGGATGGCAAGATCGATTTAAAGGATAATTCGATTATATATTATAAAGATTTAAAATCACAGATAGATTTCCCGCTTACATTATATTCAAGCTCGTCCTTTGCGCCTAAATGGACACAGATCTCATTGAAGGATAAATATCAAAATGTAGTGCTTTATTCAGATGAGGTCGGGCAGAATATAAATATAAATATTATTCCGGAATACGGGATCATCCCTAAAAGAGAAAATCCCAGAAGGCAGTTTTCCCTTGCAAACAGATATCTGAAAGAGTTCGACGATGTAGAGCGATACTGCTTCTCTCTTGAAAGGGTCTACCATTTTTTTAGGAATAAAAAGGATACAGAATCAGTTATCTATATTTCGAGGGCGCTTCTGGAGGCCGCTAAAAAGTATAAAGATATAGGACAGAGCGAAAGATCTCTGGAAATACAAAGATTATTAGGCTCACTGTCAGAGGATAGAAATGATTACAGATATATCACCTCACTATTCCTAAAGAACATTCTTTCAGGAAAGTCAGGGGATAAGGTAGTTGTTGATGCCTTAGATAGGCTGAAAGATGATAAAAAGAAGAAGAGTATATCCCCATTTTTATTAGAAGACCTCGGCGATGAGTATCTAAGACTTGGGAAATTAAAAAAAAGCGCAGAAATATATAGAAGTATATATAAGGAATTCCCTAAATATATAAGGACAATATATATCAATTACAAACTCGGTAATTTAGTATATCATTCCCTTAAGAAAGATATCGATCAATCCCTTCTTGCAGTTCTTGAATCAAATTATATATACCTAAAAAATGATACTATTGAGACGCTTATTGGCATATTCAATAAGGAGTTGGATAGGACCAAGAGGCTTAAGATTGCAAGTGGAATGTTAAAGAGATACAAAGATAGAAAAAATATTCCAGGATTTCTGGAATTTATTATCGGCAAAACCTATCTGGAGATGGGAGAACTCAGAAACGCTAAGCTGCATCTTAAAAAGTCTCTGGATCTTGTAAGAAAAGCAGATATAATCTTTTATAAATCGAATATACTTTTGGGAAGCATCGCAGAAAAGGAGAAACGATTTGATGCTTCTGAAAAGTATTACTCTACTGCTGCAAATAATTATCTTAGAAGCTGGAAACAGGCAGATTTCAGGTCAATAGTAGAGAAACTTATAAAATATTATGAAGAGAATGGAGAGAGAGAGGAGCTTTCAGGAGATTATAAGGAAGCGGTTAGCCTTTATAAAAGATATGTGTATTTGATGACATATCCCCGTTTAAGAAAAATATTGAATGACATTTATAATGAATATGCTCCGCGCGCTCATGTATTGTATATTGATGCATATTCTGAATTGACTAGAGATGATTTTGATAAACTTACACTACTTGAAAAGGAATATCTAAAAAGACTGCCGATATCCAGGATGGACTTTGACAAGGCGCAAATCTACGGTCTTGGATATCTCTATAGTAAGATGGCATTTGCGCTTCAGCAGAAAAAAATATCATTATTATCTGATGCAATTGGCGATGAAGGCATTCAAGGAATGCTTGACTATTTCAGCAAAGCTCTAAACCAGTTAGAATGGGCTCAATTTATTGATGATACATTTATCGATCCCTACATACTTAAAGGCTGGATTTATCAATATGTAGATTGGCAAAGGCAAGTTGATGCAGATAAAAGAGGAGGGAAAAACCAGAAGGTATATAGCAGGTTTTTCCCTGAATATCTCTGGGAAGGCAATATTGCAATTTACGAAAAAGCCCTGGAGGTCAATGATGAGAGCATATCCCCAGAGAAGGAAGGAAATCTTCATCTTAATATTGCCAACACCTATTTTCTTCTGACAAATTTCCCTAAAGCTCTGTATCACTATCAATTTGCTCATAAGTACAAAAGTCGATATAATTCTAGAATAGAAGAGGCTCATTTTTACTATCATCTTGGGTATTGTTACTGGCAGGATGATCAGATCGAAAAGGCAAGCCAGGAGATCGCCAAAACACTTCATATTTATAAGACCCTTGCCTCAGGAAAAACTGGTAGATATAGGAATCAGATATATTCACTCTATAGATTATTTGCGCTCTTTAACAGGATAGACAAGAAATACAAAGAATCGATCAGATGGTATAACAGAATTCTTGAGTTTGCTGACCTTCATAAGATAGAAATAGACAGGGCAAGATATCTCCAGGAAATTGCATTTTGCTATAAAGAGCTTGGCGATATTGACAAAGCGCTTTCCTATCTGGATAAGGCTGATAGGCTATTAAAAGGATATAAACATAGTGAGAAAACGCATAAACTCGGATTAAAATTTTTTGGATTCGGCCCCTTTAAGATTTATGATTTAGGACCAGACACGGCAGTTGTCGGAGATAATAAGATATATACAGAACTGAATACTTTGAATAAAAAGCTGCTCAATATTTCTTTAAGGGAAGAAATCTATATAGGAAAAGGAAATTTTTCAAAGGCTATATCACTTCTTAAAAGAAAGCTGATACTTCTTCAAGATAGGGAGAATCAGGTAGATCATGAGATGAAGATAAAGGCTCTGAATAACATCGGTTATTGTTATTTCAGATTACGAAAATATAAAGAGGCTGGGAAATATTTCAAGAATGCATGGGATTATGCAGTTGACCCTGATGTAAACGATCAGGAGGGTATTTTTGCTTCTATTATCAATATATCAAATCTTTATGCCTTTCTTTTTGAAAATATTCCATACAGTATAGATGAACCTATAAAAAAGATAAATACCCTGATTGAACAGATTAGTCAGTATAGGTTTGGTTATGAGAGTAATATATTCGATATTGAGATGGAAGGATTACAGGAAATTGCCAAAGCTCAGAAGAGAGAGGTAACTCAGGATGAAATTAAAGCATTAAAGGAGAGGATAAAAGAGGAAGCAAAGAAAAAATACTTCAAGATTGATATAGCTATTGCAACTCTCAAATATTATAAAGCAGAAATTTTATCTAATTCCGAGATCAAAATATCTGTTAATGATAGGGTTAAACTCGCTTATGATATCTATAAACATAATCGTGATATATACAATCTCTATATTGAAGCTGGAGATATATTCAATAATGCGCAGATGTTGTCAGAGGAAGAACAATCAAAAAGGCTCAAATTGAAACTCCTGATGAGTCTCTCAGCTTGTCAAGAGAAGAGTGGTTTTATTGATGAAGCCTATGAGAGTCTTACTAAGGCACAGAATATTGCTAAAAATTATAGATATACTGAACTTGTATGGAAGATATATTATAGGCTAGCCAGCTTGATCAATCGATACGGGATGCAACTTGAGGGTAAAGATTATATAAGGCTTGTTAATGAATACTATTATAAGTCTGTTAAAATCCTAGAGGGATTTCCGTATTTAAAAGCTGATAGTCTTAATAAAATAAAGAATCTTTATAATGATTATATTGAGCATAAGATAACCAAGGGAGATATAAAGGCTGCATTTGAACTCTCTGAGAGAAGATATAAGGTTACAAGATCGATTTTGATAGCCTTAACCTCTCCTGAATTTTATAAAAAGAGAGATAGAACATATTACAGCAATTTCTCAGAAAGGGTAAAGGATATCAGGAGATTCCAAAGCAGTATTTCGAAGGAATTGGAAAAGGACACAAGCCCTGATTCAGAGCTAATTTTGGATCTGGAATCTAAGTTAAAAGATAGAAAGAAGGCTCTAAAGAATTATATTAAAGAAGTAAAAAATAAAAGCCCGTTACTTGCATCTTATATATCAATATCAGATAATACTATCCCGAATTATAAGGATATCGTGATTTACAAATTTCTTGAGATTGATAATAGGGTATTTTCCAAAAGGATAGTTACAGGCAAGTCTGAATTTACTGAATTAACAGATAAAGAGAATAAGGATAATACCATATCTGACATTATTGTTAAATACTTACAGCAAGATAAAAAAGCAAGTGGAAAGAGGAGATTCATTATCCTTAATAAGACAGCCCTTGAGATCACAAAAAATGAAAGCAATTGTCCTGCCTTCATGTTTCTTCCGTCGATTGAAAGAGTTAAATACTATATCTCTTCTGATAACATATCTTTAAACAGTTTATACTATACAGGAACCGGATTAAAGACCATCTTATCAAAGAGGGATGAGTTAGTAAATATCGCTGTAGATGAGGGGAATCTTCCAAACCTAAATATCTCAAAATATTCAATTATATTTGATGACAGGAATAGATTAGAACCGGCCCTTCTTTTTAAAAGGGGTATTCAACCATCACTGCTTATCAAGGATATAGAATTATTCGATATCGATTACATGGATCTTATTATAGAATCCTCCCTGTATTCTGGTATTAAAACAGTTATTTTTTGTAAAGATATGCCCCCTGAACCGATAGCTGTAATTCTCAAAACAGTAATTAATGAATCCTACGATAAATTGAACATTGCATCATACCATAATGCCAGATTAGCAGGTATCGGCTTTCATGGATACGAAGAATCGAAGAGATTAAAGAATTTATCAAAGATAAAGAGCGAGCAGTATAAGAAATACCTTCAGAAATTGAGCAGTAGTGATATCGATGGGGCTGAGGTTCATCTTAACAATTGGCGGGATATACATATAGATAAACCTGAAGAGGAGGTTAAATATTTGATTAACCTGGCAAGACTAGAATCCCTAAAAGGGGACTATATCTCTTCCGGAAGACTCCTGGATAAAGCCATAGCTGAATCTAGAAACAGATTCCCAAAACTAAACAGGGAAGCTCTATCAAGTAAAATATTTCAATTATTGCTTCTTGGGGATATTGCCGGCTCCAGTTCCATATTACAGAAGAATGCATCTAATAAGGATATCAATAACACTCTCGATTATTCTGTATTCAAAACAATAATAGATCTTAACACAAAGAGTAAGGAACCTCCTGCTATCCGCTTCAAAAATAGTGATTTATCGATTTTACCTCTTAATAAATTAAAACTACTCTATGCTGAATATCTTTATCTTTTGGAATACAAGGAAAAAGCAAAGCAAGTTCTCACTTCATGGAAAAAAGACTATCCTGTATCTGGAAGGGAATTATTAAAGGTGCAAACGATTATTGATAAATCGATAGAGTCCTCCTTAGCTTCAGATAGAGCTGGAAAGATCATTAAAATCGTAACAAAATCTGAAGATCTACGCGATATAGATATCAATAAATTGAAAAATTCCGTCTTATTATTGATTGAGAATGAAGGATATTACGACAATCTTTCTCCATTCCCAGTCCTGTTTTTATTAAAGGGGCTTATTTTTCGTAACAGGTTCGATCTTGCTCTGTCTGTTATTAAAGGAATAAATATCGATGAGATGATCAAAAAGGCTATATGGATTGACATTGTTCCATTATTCAACCTTATTAAAGTTATTTACATCTCAGAAGGTAGACACCAGGATGCGTTGAATATAGAGACTAATATAGCTATATTAGTTGAAAACAGAGGTATAACCTCTGTTTTTAAGAAGATACTTTATGAAAAGGGGGTAACTTTATCTGTATTAAGGAGATATAATAAGTCCTTTAAGGCAGCAAACAGGGGGATCAATCTTGTAAGTAAAGATGATAATCTGTATATTAAATTTCAGCTCCTGTTAATAGAAAATGAGATATATCTCGGAAGGATAGATAAAGCACAGCAAAGATGCGAAAAAATTGAAACAGGTATTGGAAGTAAATATTTTTATATCTTATATTTATTAAAGTCCCGAATTCACCTTTTAAAGATAATAAAAAACAGGAAGGCTACAAATGCAGAATGGGAACATGTTGAGCGCCTCATTGTAAAGGGGTTAGATGCTCTTGATAGGAATCCGGATATATTACATAGATTCAGCAGGATCGATCTAATAAATGATAATATTGATTTCCTGATTTCCTATAAAATGAGCAGAGGGGATAATTTCAAGGCTCTTCAGTATGTGGAACTGAAAAAACAGATTGGAGCTAGATCTAAAATGCCCACTGCTTTCTACTCGGAAAAGCCTCCCAAGAAAATAATTGATGAGTTTAAGAGTATAAGAAGCAGAAAAGAGAACAATAGATTTATTTCTCTATTAAAGAGATATCCCATGCTCCGGTTTAATGCTTTAATCAGAATGCTTCCGCTTGGTCAATTTCAAAAACAATTGCCGAAAGAATATATAGCTCTTTATCTTGTAAGGAACAGACAGGATATCTTTACATGGGCAATTACTAAGGATTTTATTAAGGCAATCAGGATAAAAGATGGATATTCAAAGCTAAATGAGATCATAAAAAAATATCAAAAATATCTTATACAACTTAAAAATACAGCAAGAATTTCAGAGGATATCTATAAAATATTCAAACCTCTTGAAAGATATTACAAGAATAAAAAGGTAATCTTATTTATTACGGACCATGATATGGAATCTGTGCCCTATGAAATAATAGGCAGGAAAGATATCCTTGAAGAGTCTCATACTATAATTTATCTTTCATCTATTCTATCTGGATTTGGAAATTATCATTCAGGCAGAAAAACTGTGAATCTGAGTAATATACAGAATATCGATTTAATTCATAGTCTTGAAGAGACTGCATTAAAGGAATCAGGAATTTCTTATAGGACATCTGATGTAGTGTATGAAGGAATTGGTCATATAAGGGCGCCGATTTTTTTTAACACAGTAAGAAGTGAATTGTATCTTGGGGATGTATTATTTAGTAGTTATTTAAAGGGTGCAGAGATGCTTTATATTCCATCAGTTGATTTTTCAAAGCATATAAGTTACAGCAATTTCCTGATCTTAAATTCAATGAACAATCTGCAGGGTGCAATTATTAATGATGCAGTGTTTCATGATGTAAATAATGCTATCTTTGTGGATGTATTTTATAAAGAGACGAACAGAGGAGCAAGCTATATAAAGGCATTTGAAACAGCCAAGAGTTCAATAAGGAATAATATTCGCTATAAACATCCTGCTTATTGGGCTGGTATACGGTTATACCTTAATAAGGTATTTCATCCATAGAACTTAAATCTAATATACCAATGAATAATAAAGTTAGATCTATATTATTTTGCATATATCTAATGTGAACTGGTCTTGTCCAATGGAAAATAATTAAAAATAATTTGACAATATAAGCAGTCATAAATAATTTGGCTACAAAGTTGTTTTATAATTTTATTAACATATCTTTTTCTTTTTAAATTATAAAAAATTAACTGAAAATATATAAGAATTTAATATATTTCTCTGCTTTTTGGAAATTGTTTTTTTATAGATTGAAGTAATCGTCAGAAATAAATACTTATTGTGTTGAAAAAAGTTTTAAAGATTTGAGTGAGGATATCTTATTAGATATAATATCAGAAAAACTACTGCCCCTCACCCTCATAACTGTATTTATTCTTACTTGAGTTCAGTAATATCATGGAGCATATCTAATAGCATACAAAAATTTATTTGGAATAACAACCGAATCTATTATTTGGATTGTATAAGGTTACACATTTATTATTTTGATTGAAATTAACGCAAAGTCCCCTTGGGATTTGTGTTATATAATATTACTAATAAAGACAAAATCAATAAAATAATTTTAAGGAGGACATTTGATGCCAAATCTTGATGCAACAAAGTTAGCTGATTGGGAAATTGCAGAAGCATGTGAGAAGAACATGAAGACTGTGAATCAGCTTGCAGATGAGTTGGGTATTAAAGATGAGGAGTTGATTCCTCATGGTCATTATTATGGTAAAGTGGATTTTGAAGCAGTTCTCGATAGATTAAAGGACAAACCTGATGGCAAGTATATTGATGTAACTGCAATTACTCCAACACCTCTTGGTGAAGGAAAAAGCACGTCCAGTATGGGACTAGTTCAAGGTATGGGCAAACGAGGATTAAGGGTTACTGGAGCTATCAGACAGCCTTCTGGCGGACCAACAATGAACATCAAGGGAAGCGCTGCAGGTGGTGGTTTAGCTCAGTGTATTCCTCTAACACCTTTTTCTCTTGGATTAACTGGTGACATCAATGATATTATGAATGCACACAATCTTGCAATGGTAGCGCTTACCTCAAGAATGCAGCATGAATTTAATTATGATGATGCAATGCTTGCCACAAAGAACCTAAAGAGACTTGACATAGATCCTAATAATGTGGAGATGGGATGGATAATCGACTTTTGTGCTCAGTCACTTAGGAACATCATAATTGGTATCGGCGGCAAGATGGATGGTTTCATGATGAACTCTAAGTTTGGGATTGCGGTTAGCTCTGAGTTAATGGCGATTCTATCAGTTGCTACAAGCCTAAAAGATATGCGAGAGAGAATGGGTAAAATTGTTGTTGCCTATAATAAAAAAGGCGAACCTGTAACAACTGCTGATCTAGAGGTCGATGGAGCAATGACTGCATGGATGTTTAATACAATTAATCCGAATCTACTGCAATCTCTTGAAGGGCAGCCTGTATTTGTTCATGCAGGGCCATTTGCTAATATCGCTATTGGGCAATCCTCAATTGTTTCTGACAGATTAGCTCTTAAGCTAGGGGATTACCATGTAACTGAGAGCGGTTTTGGAGCAGATATTGGATTTGAAAAATTCTGGAACCTTAAATGCAGATTTAGTGGTCTTAAACCTCACTGCGCTGTAATTGTAGCTACAGTAAGAGCCTTGAAGAGCCACGGTGGTGGCCCCCCTGTTCCTCCAGGAAAGCCGTTAGACCCTGTTTATACAAGTGAAAATGTTGGTTTAGTTGAAAAGGGTTGTGTAAATCTGATTCAGCATATAAATACTGTAAAGAAGGCAGGAATTAATCCTGTTGTATGTATAAACTCCTTCTACACAGACACTAAAGATGAAATAGAAGCAATAAGAAAACAGTCAGAAGCAGCAGGCGCAAGAGTAGCAGTTTCTGAACATTGGCTAAAGGGTGGAGATGGCGCTCTTGAGTTCACAGATGCTGTTGTAGATGCTTGTAATGATAAGTCAGATTTTAAACTTCTATACGAGCTTGAACTACCTCTTAGCCAGAGGATAGAAAGAATAGCTAAGGAAGTCTATGGAGCTGATGGAGTTAGCTATACCCCAGAGGCACAGGCCAAGCTTAAAAGGATGGAAGCAGATCCTGAGACTTCAAAACTTGGAACCTGTATGGTAAAGACTCACTTAAGTCTTTCTCATGATCCTACATTAAAAGGAGCTCCAAAGGGTTGGACACTTCCAATCAGAGATATCTTAACATATCAGGGAGCAGGATTTGTTGTTCCTGTAGCAGGTACTATAAGTCTTATGCCGGGAACAGCTTCTGATGCAGCTTATAGAAGAGTAGATGTAGATGTTAATGAGAGAAAGGTTACAGGAGTATTCTAAACTAGACCTTTTTATATTTTTATAAATACAAGTAAAATATATTACATTTTCTCCCTGATGAGGTAGAATATTTGTCAGGGAGAAAATTTTAATTGTTATTAGATCGATTTTTATATTACTAATTCATAAAAAATATTCTTTAATTAATGGACTAAATCAATTGCATGTTTTTGTTCAATTTTGAGGTTAAATCTATATGAGTTATGTTATTGCAGTTGCTGGGAAAGGGGGAACCGGAAAGACCACAACTTCAGCCCTAATAATCAGATATCTATTAAAAAATGGCAAAACACCAATTCTAGCAGTGGATGCTGACCCTAATTGTAATTTTGCAGAATCAATAGGTATAGAAGTCGATAGATCAATAGGCACTGTTCTATCAGACTTTTTGTCTAATAGGGGCGACTTGCCTCAAGGAATGTCAAAACAATCCTTTTTAGAGTTTAAGTTACATCAAATACTTAAAGAAGGTAAGGATATTGACATGCTTGTAATGGGATGTCCTGAAGGTCCGGGTTGTTATTGCTCAGCAAATTCAATTTTAAGAGCTTATTTTGATTCATTATCTAACAATTATAAATATATAGTCATTGATAATGAAGCTGGAATGGAGCATTTTAGTAGAAAAACAAATGCTGAGATCGATTTACTAATTATATGTTCTAATTATTCATTAAAGGGCTTAAAAATAGCTAAAAAACTTTCTGATTTAGTTGATGAATTAAAACTTGATGTTAAAGATCGCTATCTTTTATTAAATTATACACCAGAGAATCTTGATGAAACCTTTCTTGATAATGTAAAGAAGATTGGGATTCCCTATATTGGTAATATTGTAAAAGAAAAATTAATTGAAGATTATGATATCAAGGGTATATCAATTACGGATCTTCCTGATAACTCTTTATCTGTGAAGAGTATTGATGAGATAATGGAAAAAATTTTGAATTAATTTTTTATTTATATTGATTTTTATTAGCTTCTTTATTTGCATGAAATTAATATCACATTATTTTTAGTAGTATATTACAAAAATATCAGATTTTAAAAGTATATAAGGACATTATTCAGTTTAAAATCATGCTTTTCTTATTTTTTTTCATTTAAATAATAAACCTATGGTGATTTTTAAGTTTAAATCAGAAATATTTTATATGCTTAAACTGAATTATATTATCCTCTTTTTTTTGTCTTTTAAATGATTTAAATCATGTTTATAATACTTGAAAAGTATTAAGACTTTTTGGGTTAATTATATAAATTACTTAATATATAATATTATTAACGAAACAATTACTTTTTAATATCAACATTTTTTATGGAGGATTTTATGGCTGCAAAGATTATTAGTGGGAAAGAAATTGCTGCCCAGATTCGAGAAGAGTTAAAAGTAGAAGTTGAAAAGATGAAAAAGGAGAAAAATGTACAACCGGGTTTAGTCACAATCTTGGTTGGACAAAATCCGGCTTCTATAAGCTATGTCACTGCAAAAGGAAGAACAGCAAAAGAACTTGGTTTTTATTCAATTCAAGATGATCAACCTGAAGATCTATCAGAAGAAGATCTTTTAAAGCTGATTGACAAGTATAATAAGGATCCTAAAATTCATGGCATACTAGTTCAACTACCACTGCCGAAACATATTAACGAAAATAAGGTTCTTTATGCAATTGATCCGGATAAGGATGTTGACGGATTTCATCCAGTAAATGTTGGAAGACTTATGATTGGCGAAGCAAAGTTCTATCCATGCACTCCCTATGGGGTTCAGCAGATGCTGATTCGAACAGGCGTTAAAATAGAAGGAGCTGAAGTTGTTGTAGTGGGAAGAAGTAATATTGTAGGTAAACCTATCTCAATGATGCTTGTCCAGAAACAGGAAGGAGCAAATGCTACAGTTACAATGTGTCATACAAGAACTAAAGATATGAAAGCTCATACTTTAAGAGCTGATATATTAATTGTCGCTGCTGGAAAACCAGATGCAGTTACAGCAGATATGGTTAAGGACGGGGCTGTTGTAATTGATGTTGGAGTAAATCGTGTTGGCATGACACCCGAAGGAAAGGCAAAACTAAAAGGTGATGTAGATTTTGATGCAATAAAGGAGAAAGCAAGCGCAATAACACCTGTTCCTGGCGGAGTTGGCCCTATGACAATAACTATGCTGATGTTAAACACAGTTAGAGCTGCACAATATTCTGCAGGGCTGTTATAGTACATTAAAATATAAAATTAGTGAGCTTTGAATAGAATTTAATTTATATATATAATTTAATACTTAAGGAGGTCTAGACTTTATGGATTATAAATATGTTGAGAAGAAAGACTATACTGGGAAAAATGTAAAGGTTCTTGATGAGACCTATGAACCTGGTTTACCTGATACTATAGGTTGTGGGGAAAATCTGGGATGGAGAGCTAATTTAGCAAGTAAAGAATTAAAATTAACTTATCTGAAAACAGCTGAGAGATACTGGTATAGTGATGAATGGTTTGGAAGTGAGATGAGGAAATAAGATTTCCTAACATAAAAATTAATTTAAGGAGGCAAGCATGGCTTTTGAGATACCAACTATTGATTATTCCGGAAAAATACGAGAAATTAGTCTTGGCAAAGGTGATAAGGCTGTTAAGGTAGGAGGACAGACATCATATCCCTTCTATCTTTTTGAAGGTGAGATGCCTAATGAACCTAAGATAGCTATGGAAGTTTTTGATTATGAGCCTGACGATTGGGCAGATGCAGCAGTAGAACCATTTAAGGATGTACTTAATGATCCTGCAGCTTGGGCAAAAAAGAATGTTAATGATTATGGCGCTGAATTGATAGCCCTTCAATTAAAAAGTATCGATCCAAATGGTATGAATAGAAGTACTGATGAGGCTGTTAGTGTTGCTAAGAGTGTAATTGATGCTGTTGACGTTCCGGTTATCCTTTGGGGTGTAGCAAGCGCTGAAAAGGATACAGATGTTTTAAGAAAGATTTCTGAGGAATGTGAAGGGAAAAATCTTATTATTGGTCCGGTTGAAGAGGCAGATCATAAACAGATAGGAGCAGGCGCTATTGCATATAAGCATACAGTTATTGCATCATCTCCTATTGATATAAACCTTGCTAAACAATTGAATATCCTGTTGGGTAATCTTGGTGTTCCAGATAATCAAATACTTGTTGATCCAACTACTGGAGCTCTTGGATATGGACTTGAATATACATATTCAGTTATGGAAAGGGATATGATGGCTGCACTATCCCAAGAGGATGAAAAACTACAATTTCCGATTATTTGTAATGTCGGGATTGAGACATGGAAGACAAAAGAAGCGAAATTATCAATTGAAGAAGCTCCGACTCTTGGAGATGCAAAAAAGCGCGGAATTATGATTGAATGTATTACAGCGATGACTATGTTATTAGCTGGAGCAAGCATATTGATATTGCGTCATCCTGAATCTGTAAAACTAATAAAACAGATGATAAATGGATTGTCTACTGATTAATTATAATATTTATAAGGAGATATAGAGATGGCAGAAGATAAAGTAATAAGTGTTGATAAAGCGACCTTGGAACTTTACGAGAAAGCGAAAAAGGATAATGTCAGCACGGTTTTTGATAGGGCTGCGGACATGAAGCCATGTCCGATTGGCGCTGAGGGCAGTTGCTGTAAGAATTGCTCAATGGGTCCTTGCCGTGTGCCTGCGCCTAAAAAAGAGGGCGGAGAGCAGAAGGTTGGTCTTTGTGGGGCAACTGCTGAAACTATTTCAGCAAGGAATTTTATAAGAATGATTGCAGGAGGCGCGGCTGCGCACTCTGATCATGGCAGGGGTGTTGCTTTAACTTTCCTTGAGGCTGCTAAAGGAAAAATCCCCGGCTATCAAATCAAGGACGAAATGAAGCTGTATCAAGTCGCAATTGACCTTGAAATCGATATCGAAGGAAAAGATATTAAAGAAATCGCTATTGAGGTTGGAGAGAAGGCAGTGGCTGAGTGGGGCAAACAGGATGGTGAAGTTCTATTTCTGAAGAAAGCGCCTGAAAAGAGAAAAGAAATTTGGAAAAAAGAAGGTGTTTGGCCCAGGGGAGTTGACAGAGAGATTGTTGAGATAATGCACAGAACTCACATGGGCGTGGATCAGGACTATAAGAGTTTGATGCTGCAAGGCACAAGAGCTGCTCTTGGAGATGGATGGGGCGGATCGATGATGGCAACAGATCTTCAAGATGTCATGTTTGGAACTCCAGTTCCGCTATATTCAGAGGCAAACCTTGGGATTCTGCAAGAAGATCATATAAACATTATTGTTCATGGCCATGAACCTCTATTATCTGAGATGATAGTTATTGCAGCACAGGATCCTGAAATCATAAAATATGCAGAGTCAAAAGGAGCTAAGGGCATTCAGCTTGGCGGTATTTGCTGTACAGCAAATGAGATTCTAATGAGGCATGGCATTCCTCTTGCAGGAGACTTTCTTCAGCAAGAACTTGCAGTGACCACAGGTGCTGTAGATGCTATGGTTGTTGATGTTCAATGTATAATGCAGTCATTAGTAAATGTAGCTTCATGTTACCATACAAAGATTATAACAACAAATCCAAAAGCAGATATTACAGGGGCGACAAGGATGGAGTTTGAAGAGCATGATGCTGTAAATTCTGCAAAGGCTATTGTAAAGGCTGCTATAGATAATTTTCCAAACAGAAAAGGAGATATACTTATTCCTAAACATAAATCACCAATGATAGCAGGTTTCAGTCATGAAACTATAAACTATCTACTTGGTGGCTCTTTCAGGGCATCTTATCGTCCATTAAATGATAATATTATCAATGGTAGAATTCGAGGGATCGGCGGTGTTGTTGGATGCAATAATGCCAGGACAACACATGACAGTGATCATCTGACAATAGTCAAAGAGCTTATTAAGAATGATGTTATTGTACTTACAACAGGTTGCTGCGCAATAGCATGCGGTAAAGAAGGATTACTGACCCCTGAGGGCGCAAAATTCGCAGGGCCTGGCCTTGCCGAGGTTTGTGAAACAGTGGGTATTCCTCCAGTGTTGCACATGGGTTCCTGTGTTGATAACAGCAGGATACTTATAGCTGCCACAGCAGTAGTAGCAGACGGGGGGTTAGGCGATGATATAAGCGATCTTCCGGCAGCAGGTTCAGCTCCGGAGTGGATGAGCGAGAAGGCAATCTCTATTGGTCATTATTTTGTTACTTCAGGTGTTTACACAGTTTTTGGTACCACCTTTCCAACTACAGGAAGCAAAATATTTACTGACTATCTGTTTAAGGATTTGGAAGAGGTGTACGGAGGAATGTGGGATTTTGAACCTGATCCAATTGAACATGCAAAGAAAATGATCGCTCATATCGACAAGAAACGTAAAGAACTCGGTATCGACAAAAAGAGAGAACGAGTGCTTTTTGATATGGAAGCTCGACGAGAACTTGCATAACAATACTCGAATTATGTTTTATAATAATTCATTTATATATATAGGAGGAAAAAAGTGTCGAAAATAATTGCTTCAGCAGGAATAAGAGGCGCATATAAGATAATTGATAGAGCCGAAAATAAAATTAAAGAAGCTATAGATAAATTTGGAGCTAATCAGGATGTTGCATTCCCTAATACTGGTTATTACCTTCCGATTATTTATGGAATATCCGGCCAAAAGGTTGAAAAACTGAGTGATATGGAATCGACAATAAAGACCTGTCGTTCTTTATTACCTCCTCTTGTTAAGGAGAAATGTCATCTTCCATATCTAGGTCCTGCCCTTGATGCAGGGATGGCAACTGCATTCGCAGAAGAGCTTATTGAGGCCATAAAATATATTGAAAATCCAAATATTTATGTCCAGGGTGAAGATGTATCAGATGATAATATATGGCTTGGCGCAGCAGATGACGTTATTATGAGAAAAAGAGGAGTTGAGTTCGTTGATGGCTCAGCTCCAGGTTTTGCAGCGATGCTTGGCGCGCCAGAAGATCCCAAGGTTGCAGCAAAGATAGCTCTTGAACTTCAAGAGAAGAATCTATACGTTTTCATGGCAGGAAACACAGATGGAAGAACAATGTCACAGCAGCTTGTTGATGAAGGAGTTCAGATCGGATGGGGCACAAGGCTTGTCTCCTTTGGTCCTGAAGTAAGCGCAGCAGTATTTGCTGTTGGATTTGCCACAAGAGCAGCTATGTCCTTTGGTGGTATTGATCCAGGTGATTATAGAAAAATTCTAATATACAATAAAGATAGAATCTTCGCATTTGCAATAACCTTTGGATATGTCAGTGATGAATGGTATGCAAACGGTTTAGCATGTGTTAATTATGGCTTCCCAGTAATTGCGGACACTCCGATACCGGAGATACTACCAACAGGTGTATGTACATATGAGCATGTCGTTTCTAATATTCCTTATGATGATATCGTTCAAAAAGCAATTGAAGTAAGAGGACTTAAAGTAACAATTACAAAGGTCCCTGTTCCTGTTTCATACGGACCTGCTTTCGAGGGTGAGAGGGTACGAGGAGAGGACATTTATTTAGAGGCAGGTGGTGGAAGGACTACTGCAGTTGAGCTGGTTACATCTGCAGATTTAAATGATGTGACAGATGGTAAGATTGAGGTAGTAGGTCCAGACCTTAAGGATATTGAGCCCGGCTCTCAATTACCTATGGCAATATATGTTGAGGTAGCAGGAAGGGAGATGCAGGATGATTTTGAACCTATTCTTGAAAGACAGATTCACCATCTTATTAATTATGCTCAAGGTGTGATGCATATTGGCCAAAGGGATATTGCATGGGTTCGTGTCAGCAAGCAGGCTGTAGAGAAGGGTTTTACGTTATCAAATATTGGTGATATACTACATGCCAAACTGCATCAGGACTTCGGCACAATCTTTGATAAGGTACAGGTAACAATCTATACAGAGCAATCTAAGGTTGATGAAATTCTAGAGAAGGCAAGAGCCATATATAATAAGAGGGATGACCGTATTGCCGGAATGACAGATGAAGATACTGATCCTTTCTACTCATGCACATTATGTCAATCTTTTGCTCCGAATCATGTATGTATTGTAACCCCAGAGAGAACAGGCCTCTGCGGAGCATATAACTGGCTTGACTGTAAAGCATCTTTTGAGATAAACCCGACTGGGCCCAATCAGCCTGTTCCAAAGGGTGAAGTTCTTGATCAAAGATATGGACAATGGAAGGGAACAAATGAGTTTGTTAGCAAGGCATCCAGAGGAAATGTTGCAGAAGTTGATGCATACAGCATAATGAGACTACCAATGACCTCATGCGGTTGTTTCGAGTGTATTGCAGCTCTTCTTCCAACCTGCAATGGAATTATGACTGTTGACAGGGATACACCAGGTATGACTCCAAGTGGTATGAAGTTTACAACACTTGCTGGAACTGTAGGTGGTGGAAATGTAACTCCTGGTTTTCTTGGACATAGTAAATATTATATAACAAGTAAAAAGTTTATCTCTGCAGAAGGTGGATTAAAGCGACTTGTATGGATGCCAAAGGCTCTCAAAGAAGAAATTAGAGAGAGATTTGAAGCAAGAGCCCAAGAGGAAGGTATTCCTGATCTACTGGATAAAATTGCAGATGAAACAGTTGCTACTACAGAAGAAGAGGTCTTTGCTTATATCTCAGAGAAAGGACATCCTGCTTTAGAGATGGATTCAATCTTATAGTTGATTTAGTACTGTCGATGTCAATTGATATTGATACAGCGCACTTCCCGTTTTCTGCGGGAAGGCGTCATTTATAATAGATAAAAAAGATTAGATTTATTTAATCCTTAATAAAAAAATATTTATAAAGGAGAGATGGAAATGGGACTTACTGGTATTGAAATTTATA
>JAXHTB010000140.1:0-8888 GCA_034190185.1 Spirochaetota bacterium
CAGAATCCTTAGAGGATTTTTTTCCAGTCTTCTAGTACAATCTTCACAGAGTTTATCTAATTGACCAGAGAAAAAGGTCTTCAGCTCTTTAATATACTCCATTCTGCATGCATGACAACCGATAGAATTCAATAAGATGGAGTAATTATTTATTCCAAGCCTTTTTGTGACAGCATCCATCATGGAGATTATTTCATAGTCATGAAAGGGCGCTGCGCTTCCAAAGATTTCAGCGCCGAACTGGTTAAACTGCCTAAGCCTTCCCTTCTGGGGTCTTTCCGCCCTGAACATCGCTCCTGAATAAAAAAATTTGCACGTGGAGAGCCTATTGTATTCACCATTTTCAACATAAGCCCTTACAACTGAGGCTGTCGCCTCTGGTCTTAGAGTGAGACTTCTTCCACCTCTATCCTCTAGTGTAAACATTTCCTTTGATACAATATCGGTTTCATCACCCAACCCCCTGGAAAATACCTCAGTATATTCAAGGATGGGTAAAATAATCTCTCTATAATTGAAATTTTTAAAGATATCTCTAGCTGAGTTAATAACAAAATTCCATCTGTTTATTGAATCCGGGAAAATGTCCTCAAATCCCGGCGGTTTTACTAACATTCCTTTCTCCTTCTAAATATAGCATAATTATCGACTTCCTTGTTGAATTTTATGAGATATACCCTGCCGGGTTCTGCCATATCAACTATTTTTTCATCCTCAAGTATCTCCTCAACATAAAATTTATCATCTTTTACAAAGTCTTCAATAGGAAATATTGCCTCTATTTCCTCTTTGGAATAGATCGGATTAAAGGTCTTTACGTAAATTTGAGTATTATCTTTGCCATCAGATAGCTTATACCCAAGGAAAAGCGCCTTGTTGATATACGGCAGTTTACTGAATCCCATATTTTCAAACTCATTAAACAGATCGTCAGTATAGGGTCTATGGTTTATAAGATCGAGTTCGTTTAAGTAAAATGGAAGATATTTATTATGATCATCACCCCTTTCAAACGCCCTAAGAGCATGTTTATATATTCTGGTTGTATTTGCAGTATAATAGATCGATTTCATTCTTCCTTCAATTTTCAGGGCATTTACTCGTAATTCTAGATATTCAGGTAGTTTTGATATTAGACAAAGATCTTTTGATGCAAGTATCTCTGTTCCAGATGCATGCTCAATTATATCTAAATAATTTCCTGGACGTTTCTCCTCTATTAAAGAGTAGTTCCATCTGCATGGATGAGAGCAGTCTCCCTGATTGGCATCTCTTCCAGAGAGGAACCTGCTAAGCAGACATCTGCCGGAATAGGACACGCAAAGAGCCCCATGCGTAAATATCTCAATTTGAGCATCTGTATACTCTCTTATCCTTTTTATTTCTTCCAGTGTTGTCTCTCGCGCAAGCACGATCCTTTCTATACCAAGGTCGTTCCAAAATTTTATAGACAGGTGATTAAGAGTAGACATCTGTGTGGATAGATGAATACTTGCTTCTATATTCGCCTCTTTTAGCAGGAGGATCATGCCTGGATCAGAAACGACATAGACATCGGGCTTCATATCTTTTACATCATTGATCAACTCCCGTGCTTCGTCAATATCACTTTCACGCAAAAAGGAATTAACTAGGAATATACTTCTAACACTCCTCTTTTTACAGAGTTTAATTCCCTCTTCTATTTCATTAAGCTTAAGGTTTATACTCTTATCCCTTAAGTTAAACTTTTGCCCTCCGAAATAAACAGCATCAGCTCCGAATTCAATTGCAAACCGTAGCTTTTCAGGATTACCGGCAGGAGAAACTATTTCAGTTATTTCATTATTATGTAAAGGCATAATAATCTACGATATAGATATTAATAATCATTGCCATTAACACTAAAAGTCTTTCTTTAATATCATCATTAAATATAAGTATAGCCAGAAATTGCGGAAAAATTCAACAATAAGATATTGTCATTACTGGGAATGCAGAAATTACATAAGGATTACTCCTTTAGCTTGATCCACATAGATTTGACCATACTTATATTAATTTATAGTTTATTATCAATAATCGATTGTTAATTGTCAATGGTAAATTATAATTACTGAATCTGCACATCCATCACATCATAAATGATTGACAAAGGATGATAGAAGGTCTTACTATACATAAGGATCTTGATTTATGGATATAATAATCCAGAACCAAAAGGATTAGAATATGGATAATATAAAAAAATTTTTAAACACTCTTAACCATATGTTTCATCCATCTTCACTAGCAATAGTTGGAGCATCGGAGAATCCTGCTTCCTTTGGTTATCATTTTATGAAATATGTTCTCAACTACGGATATAGTGGCAGACTCTTCCCTATAACGCCAAAGTCCGAAGAAATTATGGGCATTAAGGCATATCCGGAGCTTTTGCAAGTCCCAGGTGATGTTGATTATGTAATCTGCTGTGTTAATGCGTCATTGGTTAAGGATCTACTAACACAATGCGCAAAAAAAAATGTAAAGGGTGTACACCTTTTAACAGGACGATTTAGTGAAACAGGAAGTATTGAGGCCAAAAGGTTAGAAGATGATATTGCTCAATATGCCAAGGAGCTTGACATTCGTCTGATAGGACCTAACTGTGTGGGGATTTACAGCCCCAAGACAGGAATAGCATTTAATCACGATCTCTCTGGAGAGGCAGGCACTGTGGGAGCAATAGTGCAGAGCGGGGGCTTTGGAGGCGAGCTTGTCCGTTATGCAGGTATCAGAGGAGTTCGATTCAGCAAGGCTGTAAGTTACGGTAATGCTGTTGATCTTAATGAATCAGATTTTCTTGAGTATTTCTTATGGGATGATGAAACAAATACAATAGCACTTTACATTGAAGGCGTAAGAGATGGTCGGCGCTTTCTTGATACTCTAAATACTGTTTCCGAAAAAAAACCGATAATTGTTCTTAAAGGAGGTATAGGCAAAGTGGGATCGCGCTCTGTAGCATCTCATACAGCTTCTATTGCAGGTGGATCAGAAATGTGGGAAATTATTTATAAACAATATAATATTGTGAAGGCTTCCTGCGCTAATGAATTTATTGATCTAATCACTGCATTTAATTACCTGCCACAGATCACCGGTTACAGGGTTGGAATCATTGGAGGAGGTGGTGGTAAAAGTGTACTTGCTGCCGATGCTAGTGAAGCTGCCGGATTGGATGTCATACCAATGCCTAAGTATACAAAATCGTACATTGCTGATAATGATGATACCCTGGCAAACTGGATGGATAATCCTGTTGATTTTTCCATACTTCCAGGATCAAAACTAACAACTAGCGGTCTTTTGAATACTATGGCCGAAGACCCAGATTTTGATCTTCTTATCGCAATTATTACTGAAGACAATCCCTATGATGAAAAATTATGGACCAACTGGATTATTAATGAAGCTAATGAATATATTAATATAGCTAATAAAAACCCAAAACCGCTGATCGCAATTATGGGAAATCCAGAACTAAGTTATAAAGATCGGGATACATGGCGATGGAAAACCATGATAGAACAGAGAGAAAGATTAATTGCAGCCCGAATCCCTGTTTTCCCCAGTATAGACAGGGCTGTATCCTCAATTGTAAAGATGATAAACTATTATAGAAGGAGACGTTAAAAGCCGAAAGGGGTTAAAATGTAATTTTAAACCCGAGCATTACTACAGATCAATCAAAGCGATTCTATTGCCTCCTTGAACTTCGGTATCGCTCTTTTTATTACATCTTCCGAAATGCAATATGAGATCCTGAAATATCCAGGGGTTCCGAATCCTGAGCCAGGAACAACGAGCACATTATACTTCTGCAAGTGGCGTACAAATTCAACGTCATCATCTATTGGAGATTTACAGAATAAATAGAATGAGCCGTCAGGTTTAATAAAATCGTAGCCTGCAGAGCTCAATCCGTCCATAAGGATATCCCGTCGTCTCTTGTAAATCTCTGCATCAACAGTAACGTCGTTTAATTCTGCAACCACCCTCTGAATTACTGCAGGAGCATTTACAAATCCCAGGATTCTATTACAAAGAATAAATCCGGCAAGAAGCATATCAACATCTTTACATTCAGGATTTATTGCAAGATAACCGATCCTCTCGCCTGGGATAGAAAATGTCTTGGAAAAGGAGGTGGCAACAATCGAATTTTTGCAATGTTTCAAGATACTAGGCACAGTAACACCATCATATACAATCTCCCTGTATGGCTCGTCAGATATTAGATATATAATTCTGCCCTTTTCTGCATTTTTAGCCAACAGTCCTGAAAGAGCAATAATATCCTCTTCTGTATATACCCTTCCAGATGGATTATTTGGTGAATTAATAAGGATTGCCCTTACATTGTCATCAATTGCATTCTCTATTATCCCAATATCTAGGGAAAAATCACTCTTTGTATCCACAGGAATTATCTCCCCGCCATGATTATCGATATAGAATCCGTATTCAGCAAAATAGGGCTTTGGTACTATTACCCTTTCCCCTGAATTTAAAATAGTTTTTAAAGCTACATTCAACCCACCAGCAGCCCCGCATGTCATAATGATCTGCTCTCCCTTAATATCTATCCCATGATCTGCTTTTACTCTTTTAGCGATCGACTCACGCACATCCGGAAAACCAGGATTAGGCATATAGCCGTGAATGCCTTTTATCTTTTTTGATGATATATCCTTTAAAATACTGAAAAATTTCTGAGGCGGATCGATATCAGGATTTCCCAGACTGAAATCAAAGACATTCTCTACTCCATATTTTGCTTTTAACATCGCTCCCTCTTCAAACATCTTTCTGATCCATGAAGATTTTTGCATCGATTCGCTGATTTTTGTCGAAATTGGCATGATTATACTCCTTAAAATAGAATTAAGTACTTTATATAAATCAGAGTGTCATAATAATTTCTCAGTATTTCCTTAACCAAATATCTTATTATAAAATTATCAAGAATATTTTTATAATTTATATTAATTACAGACTAATTTTCTATAATATCTGCTGTTCAATGATTATCTATAAACTGATTGCTGATGAATTTCACAAGATCGCAGAAGAAAGTTACTGCTGTTGTTAGTCAATTATCTCTTTCATATCATTCCAGATTCTTTCACTTGCTCCGAGGTTTTGTTTAAAGAATTCTCTTACTTTAGAACATACACCATCTCTATAAGTATCATTTCTAATTAGATTCACTATATTTTGATATAGTTCAACCTCATTATTGCATATCTTAAGTCCGCCCAATTCCTCTAGCAATATAGCTTCAAGCGCATTTTGAATAAATGGCCCTGTTAATATAGGCTTCCCGAAAATTGCAGGTTCAAGAATACTGTGTACGTTGTTCTTAAAAGACCCGCCAACAAAAGCAATATCCGAAACCTGATATAGATATGCAAGAATTCCGACTCTATCAACAACCAATATCTCCTTTTTACTGATATTGATAGGCAATTGTGAATTGCTTAATATTACTGGATCGAATCCCTTTTCTTTTATCATAATTTTAATTCTTTCGATATTACTATCATTTACTTCATGAGGCACAATTATAAATCTAACATCTTCACCATCTTTCCTTAATCTTTCAGCAACAATCATAAGTCTTTTCTCTGATGTTTTATAAGTGCTTCCTGCAATTAAATAAATATGCCCCTCTTCTTTTGCTATAATCTTCATTGCATCGTTAGTATTCTCTTCAATTACTGTTTTTACTCTGTCAAATCTGGTATCCCCTGAAACTTTAACAATTTCCTTCTTATCATGTCCCACAATTTTGATGAATCTTTCTGCATCCTTCTCAGATATTGCATAGATCCTGTCAAAAAGATAGTATGACTTCCTAAAGAAATAACAGAAAGGGAATTTATGTCTGAATGATTTTTCAGGGATTGTACCACTTATAAGTATCAGCTTTATACCCTTTGCGTAAGACTCTATTACAAGGTTAGTCCAAATATCATACTTTGAGAAAATAATAAGTTCAGGGTTTAACAATTCAATTAATCTTTTTGCATTCCTTCTGTAATCTAATGGAAGATTGAAACAGAAATCGAGTTTGTTATATTTCATGCCAGCATAATACCCTGATGGAGAAAAAAAGCTTGCAGCTATCATAATATCAGTATTACACTCTTTTACATGGTCAATTATAGGCTTTGCCTGTTCAAACTCGCCTGCTGAGGCGGCATGTATCCAGACAAGTTTCCTCCCTTCAGTATTTACGAAATTATTTTCAATCCTTTTCAACACATCGTTTCTTAATGAAAAAAATGTTTTTATCTTTTTATTAAAGATAGAAGCAATTCTTGCAACAATCGAAATGATAAATATTATTATGTAATAAAACATTATTGATAAGTCCTTTAGTCTATTTTATTAATCTAAGTGTATATTTCAGCAGTATTATTGAAATATAAAGAAGCTTGAATTCTCAAAGGATTTAATTCTTCTAATATCCTATTTTGTTTTTTCTTTTTATACTACAATACTGCGAAAATAAGATTGACCTGATCATAATAATTATATAATATTAAAATATTCACGAAAACCTATATTGCATAGAAGAGGGGAAAATGACAAATAAAAAAATGGATATGATTCCCAAAAAAATATTATTTTGGTTTATAATCCTAATGTTAATTGATGTCATTGAATACTCTGCTTTATTTATATTATCAAGGGGCATATCAAATTTCATTATTGTAGCTAAGATTCTGCTTTATCTTATTCCTTCACTTTTAATTGCAGCTTTAATATTATTTAGAATTAAATATAAAAAATTGAAGGAATTTATTGTTACTGCTAAATCAGATAAAAAATCAATAAATAGAAAGGATATGCAGAAATTTATTAATAATTTTTCTTTAATTACATCTATATATATACTATTTGTATGCTCAATTGGCCCTATATTAACATTATATATCGGACTTAACAATCAAGCTTTTATTTCAATATCTCAAGGAATTTATTTTCTAATAATTGGAATTTATATTAGTCTTATATCAACCTTTATTTATTACTATATTTCGAAGGTTTCACTTTATCCTTTAGGGGATTTTGTTGAATATAAACCTTTATCTCTTTTTTTTAAAATATCAATACCAATATTTTCTACAGTTTCACTGATATTGGTATTGTCATTAACTGTGATGAGTACATTCAATATATCTGATAGCAGGAAACATTTTATAAACTATATGACTGCATCAGCGCTTAAAACTAATTTAATAGTGGATTCATTCTATAATACACTCATTAACGAAGTTCAATCATATTCCAAGTTAGATATTATCAAAGAGATGGATTTTGAAAAGATGGAGTCTTTTTTAACCAATCTGCATAAGAATAAGAAAGACAATATTGAAATGTATTTTATTTCAACAACAGATGGGAATACACTCACAAGTATTATGAAAAGAACAAATATTTCTGACAGAGCATATTTTAAAAAACTCCTCGAAATTGGTGAACGCACAATTTCTGTCCCAGTTGTTAATAAAGTCTCAGGGAAAAAGATAGTTGTCTGTTTAAATCCGGTGAAAGAAAATGATAGAATAATTGGCGCTTTTGGTGTGACAATGCAGACTAAAAAATTAGAAGAAGAAGCGCAAAGTCTTAAAAAGCAGGTGACAGATAAAACAGGTTTTTGGGTCCTCTCAAAAAATGGCAGGATACTCTTTTCTAATAATGATCAATATATTAATAAGGTTCTTGGACAAGACATAATTGATGATGGCAGTAATTTCATAAACATAAAGAAAATATTGGATGCAAAGGATAATGATGTAGTTCCAATTACATTTAATAATATTAAAATGTATTTTCACATCTCTACATTAAGAACTACTGGGCAGAATCTTTTATATTTCACAGATATTGAAACTGAAATGTCTAAAATAAATTTTATTTATATACAATTTATGATTATTTTAATCTTTATCTCATTAATTCTTCTTGGTATTATTCTAATCATTACTAAAAATATGTCAGATCCGATCAAGAATACTATTAAAATATTTAAAAAAATATCTGAAGGTGATTTGACTGTTTCATCAAGCGATTTTGTACAGGATGAATTTGGGGATTTAATAAAAAACCTTAATCTATTTATAATACAACTGAAAGAAGTAATTCATATAGCCAAGGACTCATCTGAACAGCTTACATTTTCATCCAGAAATTTTACTGAAACAAGTCAGGATCTTGCTCAGAGTGCACAAGGGCAGGCTGCTGCTCTTGAAGAGGCTTCCGCCTCACTTGAAGAGATTTCAAGCTCTATTGAACAGATCACAGACAATTCAAAGGAGCAGTCGAATTTGGCAACAAGTACATATAAATCGATGAATGAGTTAAAACAGGTAATTAAAGAAGTTGAATCCTTTGCAAACTATGCTCTTGAAATGGCAAACAATACAAACATCGAGGCTCAAAAAGGAAATGAGCTGATGCAGAATACAATTGAAGGTATGAACAGTATTGAATCGAGCACTCAAAAGATAGCAGAAATCGTTGGACTGATAAGCGATATTTCAGATCAGGTAAACCTGCTTGCCCTTAATGCAGCAATAGAGGCAGCAAGAGCTGGTGAACATGGAAGAGGATTTGCAGTTGTTGCAGATGAAATAAGTAAACTAGCTGAAGAGACAGCAAATAGTGCTAAAAATATAACAACACTTGTGAAGACAGGACAGGCAGAAGTATCAAAAGGAAAAGATTATGTCGTTGCCACGTCTGAATCATTAACTAATATTATTAGTACAATCAAAAAAACTGATGAATTAGTAAGGAACATTGCTGAATCATCAAATAAACAGGCTGAATCGAGTGAAAAAGTGCTTTCCGAT
>JAXHTB010000141.1:0-8794 GCA_034190185.1 Spirochaetota bacterium
AACACAGGAAGGAGATAGAAAGCATCCTTACAGATTCACAGAAGAAAAATTTTAACCTTTATGGGAAAAGATCCGGAAAATTTGGCCGGCGTGGGAATTGCGTTTACAGATAATTTTTATTCGAGGCGCTGAGGGAGATGTTTCCCCCTCAAGCGCCTTATATCATTAAGAGAACATGGATATGATATTATTTATCTATAACCAATTACCATAAAAGATCATTTAATTTAAAATAAGGAGCAGATATTATGAGGAACCTTGTATATATATTATCTTTTATTATTTCAATAACCTTTGCCGCTGAAGATCTTTTTGCTAATCCGATGAGAAGAGGAGAAGGAATGCACAGAGGACATGCACGCATGCGGCATGGCGATATATGTTTTGGAGATCAGACATATATGAAGGATACTCTAAAATTAACAGATAAGCAGATAGAGGATATTGGCAAAATAAACAATAAATATATGATAGAACTTTTGAAGATTAAAGAAAGGCTTGAACCATACAGATTGAAGATTAGAAGGCTTCTTCTCTCAAATAATGTTGATCTGAAAGAAGTGCGTTCAATATTGGAAAAAATTGCGGTTCTGGATGTGGATAAGCGATTTAATAGGATAAAACAGAGGTTGGAAATTGAGAAGATACTAACTCCTATTCAGAGGGAAAAACTTAGGAACGAAAGAAAAAGCAGACGGAAGAAATATGACAGAGACTGAATTTGCTGATATTATTAAATCTACAAAGAATATCGTTCTTTCGGCAATTCAGAATCATTTGCCTGAACGATTTTATCATGCTATAGACGATGTTGTTCAGGAGACATATATCCGGGCATATAACAGTCTAACAAAGAATAAATTTCGAGAAGATTCATCAATTAGTACCTGGCTTTATGTAATTGCAAAAAATGAATCTTTTAGAATGAATAAAAAGCTTGCACAGGAAGAAAGTAAATTTAATAAATCTGTTGATAAAATCAGGTTTAATAATTTAAATATGGAAAATAAACCAAATGATGATATATTGGACCTTTACAGTAAAATTGAAATACTTCCGGAAAAATACAGACATGTAATTGAATTAGTTGCTGTTGGCATGTCTGAAAAACAGATTGCAGATAAGCTAGAGATAAAAACCGGGACTGTTAAATCGAGAGCTTCTCGGGCGCGGGGAATGCTGCAAAAACTTTTACTGGGAGAAGATAAATGAATGAATACAAAAAGATAATGAATAAAGAAATAAGAAAGAGGATACAAAGTGATTCATGGAACTTTCAGATAGCTGCAAAGGTTGTTGAAAGAAAAAGAAGCGCTAAAAAATTTAGGATATACTCTGCTTCTCTTTCTTCACTTGCCGCGGCTGCATTAGTAATGATAATCTTTTTTTTCACTACAAATAATGTCTCAGAATCAAATCCTTATGATCGCTTTATTGCTTCACAGTTAGATGGAACATATAATTATGTCTTCAATAAAGAGAATAGTATTTCATCTGCTTATAATAATTCCGCAAGTTCATTATTAACAAATGATATCGATATAATGATTGATGATATGCTTTCTAAGCGTTAATTAGAATAAAGATCATGCTTTTCATTATACACTTCAGCAGTGATTAAGCCGATTAATTAGATATATCATAAAGTTATTACACGCCTTTAAGTTGTTTAAATAAAATTATAGTTGAAAATTTTGAATAGAAAAGATAATCTGCTATAATAATCGTAAAACTCCAGAAAAAATCTAAAAATGTCAAGGGGAATATTATGATAAAAAAGAGATTCCTGAATATAAGGTATTTCTATTTATTCCTAATAGTATTATCATCCTATTCGATCTCCTGCAGATTAGATGTGCCTATTAAAGAGATGTCGCTTGCGAGGATGAGTATTTTAAAAGCATATGAGGTCAAGGCTGATAAATATGCGCCAAAGGAACTTAAGATGGCAGAGAAACATCTTTTTCAATCTCATAAATATATATTTGCAGAGGAGATCGATAAGGCAAATGATGAAGCAAAAAAAGCCAGGGAATCTGCTGATTTTGCTATATCATTATCATTGCCTCCCTATACAAAAGAACTTATGGATCAAGCAAATAGGATCTATGTGGAAGCAGACTTGGCTTTTGCGGAAAAATATGCGATTGAAGAATTAAAAGTTGCCGAAAGAAATCTTATTCAAGCAGAAAGGATGATATCAAATGAAGAACTATATGAATCAATTCCCATTCTAAAACAAGCAATTTATTACAGCGCTGAAGCTAAAAGAAAGGCGCTGTCGAATATCGATCAACTAAAGAAAAAAGCTTCTGAAATTCTAAAGGAAGTTGAAAGGCTCAAATCCTTAGGTGCTATGGAATTTGCACCACAGGAGATTGAAATGATCGATTCAAATCTCAAGGATGCAGACGCAAGCCTTGATAAAAACAATCTTAAGGATGCATTTAAAAAAATTTCAAAATCCGAAGAAGACCTTAAGATTGCTGCATTAAAGACAATGATGTATCTTGCTGAAAAAAGTCTTAAGGAAGCAGAAGCTGCATTGCAAAATGCGGAGAAGTCTGAAGCTAAGGAATATTTTATCAAGGACATTGAAGATGCTGCAATGTTGATTACTGAAAGTAAGGATATGTACAATAATAAATTATATGAGAAATCAAACTCAAAATCAAAAGAGGCTATTGATCTGTTACAATCGATTGCTGTTCCTATGAAGAAAAAGGCTGATGAACTGAGTCTTGAGAGGAAAAGGGAGGAACAAAGAAAAAGAGATGCTGAAAAAGCCAAAATTGTTAAATCTCAAAAGGAAGGGGAAGCTATCCCTAAGGAATATACTGTAACATTGAATCCTAAAAAGAGGGACTGCCTATGGAGAATAGCCTTAAATATATATAAAAATGCGAGGTTATGGCCTTTAATCTATGTTGCTAACAGGGATAAGATAAAAGATCCTGATTTAATTTTTCCAGGACAAAAGTTAGTTATACCTCAAATCCCCGCAAGAGAAGAGGAAGAGGATGAAGATGTGGAGTATGAGAGAGATGATGATGCTATAAAAGAAGAGGCAGCTTCATCGGTTGATGATGCAAAAGATGAGGATAAGGAAAAGGAAGAAAAGATTTCAAAAGAGGAAGAGACTTCGGAATCATCAGATGCTTTGATAACCTCAGAAACCAAGGAAATACCTGAGGCTTCTCAAAAAGATAAATCAAAGGGAGCCTCAGAATCTAATGCTGATACTAAAACTTTGAAATCCTTAGAAACATTGAAGAAGGGTGATACTGAAATGGAAACCAGTAAGGGGGATGAAGAGGAAAAGGATGCAGAAAAATCAGAAAAGATAGAATCACCGGATATTGATCAACAAAATAAAAAGAAGACTGAAGAGGAGTTTGAAACTTCTGAAGCAGATGAAGCAGATGAAGAAGGTGAAACCTCATTAAAAGAAGACGAAGAGATGGTTGATGAAGAGGAGAATGATGATGAAGAAGACTAGATATCAATATGCTCCAATACACAAATCGTTGTGATTTGAAAGATACAAGAGCCAGATCAGTATATATGTTAACCTTATTTCACACCGACCGTCTCCTATCAAAACAGGAATTGCCAGGCTTTGTTCATGCATATATTTCCAATGTATAATGATTTTAATATAAAAATTATACCGCTCCTAATTATTACTTTCCTATGTATTATAACTCCATTTCTATATGCAAGGGATATCAATCTGGATGAGATATATATTAAAAAAAATTCCAGATACCTTAAGAAATTATCTCTATCAAAATTAAATGCATATAAAGATGTAGATGCACACTTTATTGCTAAAAATGTTATATTTGCAGGTTGGATATCAGGTGACGAAATTTATTATATAAAGGAGATTTCATCCGCTAATGTTAACCTGATATATAGGTATGAATTGCAAAAAAGAATAAGTGTTCTTTTATTTAGAATAAAAGGCATTATTACTATCTCAAATATAAGCACAAATGGAAGATTTCTTATAATTAAAAGGCTTATCAAAAAAGGAGGGCGAATACCTAAAGGGGAGATGATTATAATAAGTCTTCAATCCGGTAGATTATCTAAAAGAGGAACTGTTTCACCCTTTGTAGATTTCTCAATTACAGGAGATGGCAATTCAGTTCTTTATGAGGATAAAGCTGGGTTTGTGGAGTATTTCCCAGATTCAGGAGCTTCATCTATCATTTTGAAAAGATCTATCTATTCCAGCATCGGTTCAGATTCCGTATCATCTATTGCTTATACTTCTCCAGATCGAGTTAAGACTCTGGTAGTAAATGGCAGCGGCGGGAATTACAGGGCTAAACTTTTTTCTCCTGATTTATCCACAAAAATAGATGGTTTAACTTCATCCTCAGAAATATATTGGATTGATAACCACAACATTGTATTTCGAAAAGGATTCGCTGGCAATTTTTCAGTTGTCCTATATAATATTATAAAGAGGAAAACAACTATCCTGTTAGAGCAGTCCTATAATACAAATATTAATTTCTCGTTGCATCCCCAAATGCTTTCCTTTCTTAAGGACGGTATTATTCTGTTATTTGATACCAAAAAAAAATTGCTTGTTAATACAGGTATTGAAGGTGAAGATGTTTTATTTTCGCCTAACGGAAACTGGTTTACAGTACTTCTAATGAAAAAATTATATGTTATTAACTTTTATGATCTTAAAAAAAATCAATTTAAGCTGAAAAGAAACTGGAGTACTATTCTTGCGAGTTATAGAAATTTAAAAAATAAAAGAGAAGACCTAGAAAATGATTACTCACTTCATTACATAAAGAGGAAGATCAATTTATATGATAAACTTGTACGCTAAGGATATTTGAAAAATTATGCTGTTCTTTTCCTTGGAAAATAAAATCATTTGACAAAATAAGGTTTTTTTGTGTAAATGTATACCATTATTTATTTTTGACTGACGTTTGGAGGATGAATGAACAGGAATCTTGCACTTGATGTTGTAAGAGTAACTGAGGCTGCTGCTCTCTTTGCCAGCAGGTTTGTTGGCAGGGGAGATGAGAGTCTAGGCAATAGATCGGCTATTGACGCAATGAAAAAGATATTCTCTACTGTTCCTATAAATGGAAGGATTATAAGTGAAAAGATAAATCCGGGTGACACTACTCTTCAAAGGGGGACAGAGGTAGGTAATAAGGAAGGTCCAGAGGTTGATATTGTATTAGATCCTTTAGATGGTAGATCAACCTGCGCAAGCGGGGGGCATAATGCTATTTCCGCCATTGCTATTGGGGATAGAGAGGATTTTTTAAATGCTCCAGCAATTTATATGGAAAAAATAGCTGTTGGCTCAGAAGCTAAGGGCGTTATCGACATTACTCAAACACCCGAGATCAACATAAAGAGAGTTGCGCGAGCTATGCATAAATATATTGAGGATGTTACTGTATGTATACTCGACAGAGAAAGGCATAAGGAGCTTATTGAAGAGATTAGAAAGGTCGGTGCCAGGATAATCCTTATAAATGATGGAGATATATCCGGGGTCGTTGCTGCTGCCATGCAGGATAAGCAAATTGATATTCTTATGGGAATAGGTGGTGCTATGGAAGGGGTTATGGCTTCAGCAGCCATTTTATGCCTTGGTGGTGATATCCAGGCCAGGTTCGTCTATAGAAATGATGATGACAGGGATAAAGCAAAACAAAGCGGTATAAAAGATCTTAATAAAATATACACACTTCACGATCTTGCTAAGGGAGACAATATTATGTTCTCAGCAACTGGGGTTACAGATGGGGAATTGCTTTCGGGTGTGCGATTCTTCTCCGGCGGAGCTAAAACCAACTCAATTGTAATGAGGTCAAAGACTCATACTGTGAGATTCATTACTACTATGCATTATTTCGATTATAAACCTATGTACTAATTATATATCCAAATGTCACATTTGTATTTAGCATTAAATTATATAAGTCTAGTTAAATACTAATAAGTAGATATCCTTATCAAAGAGGAGTTTTTTATGGAAACTATTAGAGATATTATTCAACAAAATCCATATATAGCTACAGGAATTGCAGTTATTTTAATATTTTTAGGTGGAATATTGTTTAAGAAGTTAAAAGGATTTGCTATAATCCTTGTGCTCCTTGCCTCGTTTATTTTATATTTTATGGTATTCATCGATATGGTTGAAAAAGAGGATATTAAAAATATCCAGAAAAAGGTTAAAGATAAACTCGTTGATGAATATAAAAAACTAGATTGATAATATAAAGTTTTTCTAATTATTATAACACCTCAAGGAGAAATTGAAATTGAAACTAAGTCTCGTTCAAAAAAATAACATTGAATCTCTTATTTCTGACACAGGGAATTCGATCCCTCCTTCTGGAATTAGAGAATTCTTCGATATTGTTTACTCAATGCCTGATTGTATATCTCTTGGAGTAGGCGAACCAGATTTTATTACTCCTTGGAGGATTTCTCAAGCCGGCATTCATGCTATAAGTGATGGGTATACTCATTATACTCCGAATAGCGGTCTGCCTGAACTTCGGGATTTGATCACCACTCAAATTAGTAGAAATTGCGATGTGGAGTATGATGTAGATGATGAGATAATTATTTCAATGGGTGTAAGTCAAGGACTTGATCTTGCTTTGCGTAGTATTATAAATCCAGGTGATGAGGTTATTATATTTGAACCTTGCTATGTATCTTATGCAGCAAACATCAATCTTGTATACGGCAAACCTGTTGTTGTGCCGACTTACTTTAAAGAGGATTTTAGAATAGATATTGGAAGATTAGAAAAGGCTATTACTCCCCGTACGAAGGCAATATTACTGAATTATCCTTCCAACCCAACAGGAGCTACAATTGAAAGGGAATCCCTTGAGGGTATTGCAAGGATCTCAAAGAAACATAACCTTATTGTAATTTCGGATGAGCTCTACTCTTCATTAACCTATGAGGGAAATCATTATTCTATTATTTCAATACCAGGGATGTATGATAGGACAATCTATCTAAATGGATTCTCCAAGTCATATGCAATGACAGGATGGCGCATAGGCTATATTGCAGGACCGCGCCTTCTTATAGATCCGATGTTGAAGATTCATCAATATACAGCTCTTTGTGCTTCTTCAATATCTCAATATGCAGCAATAGAAGCAATGCAAAATGCTGAGAAAGATGTTAAAAAAATGATGCATGAGTATACTCGGCGCAGGAATTTCATTGTAAACAGATTTAATGAGATAGGCCTAGAATGCCTCATGCCTAAAGGCGCTTTCTATGTATTTCCGAATATATCCTCTGTTGGAATGAACTCCCGGGAATTCGCCCTTTCTCTGCTGAAATCGGAAAAGGTTGCAGTTGTGCCCGGGATTGTCTTTGGCAAGTCTGGAGAAAACCATCTTCGATGCTCATTTGCTTCATCTATAGAGGATTTAAAAGAGGCATTGATTCGGATTGAAAGATTTACAAAGAGACATATTAAGTTGTAAGGATTGTAAAGGTATTATTACATCTGCAATTGATTATATGATAGTAAGTTTCAAGAGAATTGCAGGCTAGGTTGAATTAGTAAGATATCTATTTGCTTTCTATAAATTGTAATTTATAATTTTTATTTTTTTTAAACTTTAAGAATAATCTGTATTAGGAATATTTTTCAAAATGGCTTTGCTAATTGATGGATTTAATTTGCTCTATAAATTCTCAGATCTTGAAGAAATGATGTATTGCAATGAACTTTCTGATGCAAGAAGGGGATTACTTGAAAAACTAAAAAAATATGTGCAAATTACAGGAACACGCATTCGAGTTGTATTTGACGGCAAGAAGGAGATGTTTCTCAATATAAGAAGTGAAAGGGTTGGCAAGATAGATGTTTATTATTCATTGGATTATTCTGCTGATTTTCTAATAAAAGAGTTTATTAAAAAAGATTTAAACCCCAAAATGGCTACTGTTATTACCTCTGACAAGGATATTATATCCTATGTTACCCACTTTAAGGCTAAAGTAAAAAAAAGCGAGGATTTTGCAAAACAACTAAATGAAACAATTGAAAAATGGCAGGAAACTGTTATACCTGAAAAAGATGAAAATCCAATTATTAGCAATGATGAGATATCCTATTGGGAAAATCTCTTCAAAGAAGGTTCACAATAGGACAACCTATTAAACCCAAAAAAATTACTTAAGTTTATTTACTTACTATTATTGCCATAAAGGCGCTTCAGCACGACCTGAACGGCTTGTTTTTGCGAAAATACGAGAATTGTTATTTAAAGCTTTTTTATATATTTTATTCGTACTGATTAACCTCTGTTCAGACCGCTGAGCTTTGCTTTTGCAATAAATATTGTCAAGATATGGAATGATATGAAAATCAAAGTATATCCTGAAGCTATCGATGAAGGAAGTTATACCACTATTGTGCCATCATTGCCTGGCTGTATTTCTGAAGGTGATACCAAAGAAGAAGCAATATGAAACATTAAAGAAGCTATTGGACTTTATTTAGAAGCTGTTGAAGATGATATTTTAACTATTCCCAATGCCGAGGAATTTGAGTTAGCATTATGAGTTAAGTTCTCAGCTTGAATTATGATAAAGTAGTCAAAGCGCTGCAGTGAGATGGATGGGTCATTGTTCGACAGAAAGGTTCTCATATTAGGTTACAGAAATATTTTGAAAATGAAGTTTTGAAAATAATAGTACCGGCACACAAACCAATTTAGCGGTCAACACTGTCTCATATATTAAAACAGTCGTG
>JAXHTB010000142.1:0-8755 GCA_034190185.1 Spirochaetota bacterium
TTCCTGATCTGCTGGCAAGTTTTGGATGTCAGCTAACTGTCTTTAGGGGACAAGAAAAGGAATTTGCAAGCATGGAAGATGTAAAGAATGAAACCAGGAAAACTATAGACAATATAATTTCCATGACAAAATCCAACAAAGAAATAGGAGTAATTATCGGTCCACATGGCGAATATATTACAATTGTTGATGAGATGGGAAATATTTTATCCAATGATGATATCAGTGCAATTCTGTGTATTAGTTATTTAAAATTTAAAAATGAGAAGATTATAAATATACCAGTGACCTCATCGATGATTCTTGATGAGATTGCATATTCATATGGAGGAAAGGTTATTCGCATCAGCTCAAAAATAAGATCACCTGAAAATATTGATGATATATTCCTTAATAACACAGCAGGTAGATATCCATATCTGGAAAAGGATTACGATCCTATGATAACCTTTTTGATCATTCTTGAATTTCTTGCTTTGGAAAATATTACATTGTATGAATTGAAAAAAAAGCTTCCTAAGAGCGATATTGTAAGGATATCAATCCCGTGCACTGTTGATGAGAAAGCAGCCATTATGAGATATCTTACAATAAATACAGACACCTCTTCTAAGGTTGAAATGATTGATGGTGTTAGAATTATTAAGGATAAAGCTTGGGTATTGATACTGCCTGATGCTTCCCAACCCCTACTTCACCTTTACGCAGAGAGTAAGGATATAAAGTTGCGAGATCAAATTCTTGAGGAATATTCTTTAAAAATAAAAAAATTCAAGATTTCATCATAATCAATATTACAGCAGGAATAAATTGATGTTTAACGTAAACAAAGAAAGACTTATTTCAATGTTTAACGATCTGGTAAAGATACCTTCTCCAAGCTGGCAAGAGGAGGGTGTGATGAAGTACATAATAAATGTACTGAAAAATATAAATGTTGAATACGAAAAATTTCCACTTGAAGAGTCCTGCAATCTTTACGCAAGGCTTAGAGGAGACAGATCGAAAAATACGATCATGTTTGAGTCTCACATGGATACAGTAATACCGTGCGATAATATTAACACAATCATCACAGACACTAAGATATCATCTGATGGAACCACTATACTTGGAGCTGATGACAAAGCAGCTATTGCATCCTTTCTTGAAGCGCTATATTGCCTGAAGGAGGGAGGTATCCCTCATGGTGATATTGAATTCCTTTTTACATGCGCTGAAGAGGTCGGTCTTCAAGGCATTAAGGGATTTGATCTGTCGAAGATCAACGCAAAATATACATTTGTCTTTGACAGTGAAGGGAAGATCGGAAGGATAGTTCTTAAGGCGCCCTACCATTCAACAATTGATATTGCTATAAAAGGAAGGGCATCTCATGCTGGCATGGCGCCAGAAAAGGGTATTAACGCGATCAGAGTGCTTTCAGAAATAATATACAGGATTCCTTATGGCAGGGTCGATGAAGAGACTACTACAAATGTTGGTATTATTTCTGGAGGCGAAGCAGTTAACATAGTTGCTGAAAGGGCAGAATGCAGACTTGAAGCAAGATCCCTTTCAAAGAAAAAGCTCAGGTTAGTTGAATCAGAGATTATAAACATAATAAAAGAAGTTTCTAAGACTCATGGAGCCAAGGCTGAGATAAGTAAAAAAATGGAATATTCCGGGTTCTCGATAAAAGAAGACGATCCCATAATCAAAATAGTTAATATTGCTGTTTCAAAAATTGGATTAAAACCTGAATATATTACTTCTGGTGGAGGAAGTGATGCTAATGTAATAAATAAATCTGGGATAAAGGCTGTTAACCTTTCTGTAGGAATGCAAAATGCCCATACAAAGGATGAGTATATTTTAAAAAAAGACCTTGTTAAAAGCGCTGAACTTGTTTTATCGATTATTGATTCAGTATAAGTTGAGGAAAATAAAGTATTGAAACATAACTACTCAGCTATCTCTTAACTGCTTGAATATTTTGAATTTTTTAAAAGTGTAAGAGAAGGAGATAAAGAGATGGAAGAGATTGAGGAAATTATAAAACACTTTTATTATCTCCATAACTCAATAATCTCCACATCCCCTTTTTTTACACCTCATTTTAAATATAGCTGAGCAGCCTCATTGAAACTTATTAATATTATTATAATGGAGTAACAATTTGGTATATGAATGCCGTAATCCTGTTCCTACTGTAGATATTATTATAGAACTGGAAGAGGATAAAGGAAATACGACTACTAAGAATAAAAGGATTGTATTAATATATAGAAAGAATCCACCTTTTGGATGGGCGCTGCCAGGAGGATTTGTTGATTATGGGGAATCGCTCGAAGATGCTGCTGTTAGAGAAGCTTTTGAAGAGACATCACTTCGCGTTAATTTAATAAGACAGTTTCACACCTACTCAGATCCATCAAGAGACTCAAGGCAGCATACAATTACAACAGTTTATATTGCAAAGGCTTCAGGGAAGCCTAAAGGCATGGATGATGCACAAAAGGCTGAGAGCTTTTTACCTCAAGATCTTCCTTTAAATATAGTTTTTGATCATGCGTTGATTATTGATGACTACATAAATGGCAGGCATTAAATAATTAGCAGGAGTTAATAATGGAAACATCAGGATTTCTATTAACAATAACCAAGATTGCTCTTAATGCGCTTATGAAGATGAGCAATGCTAATATTAAAATTCATGGCAAAGAGAATATTATAAACCAGCCAATCTTATATGTTATTAATCACTTTACTAGAATGGAGACATTTTTCTTACCATATGTTATTCACAATATTACGGGAAAGGATATTCTATCTTTGGCTTCCGAGGATCTTTTTGTTGGCGGTTTTGGCACATATTTAAAAAAACTCGGGGCTCTTCCAACTAACGCTCCTGACAGGGATCGTATTATGATCGGCTCTCTTTTGAAGGATGATATGCCATGCCTTATATTTCCTGAAGGACAGATGATTAAAGATAAAAAGCTTATTGAGAAGGGTAATTATATGGTATATAATTCCGGTATCAGGAGACCCCCGCATACAGGGGCTTCGCTTCTTGCCCTCAGAGCCGAGTTTTACAGGGAGAAAATAAGACACTACAGAAACATAAAATATGATGAAGGTATCGAAACCTACATGAAATATTTCAATATTGAATCAAGCAAGGATATTGAAGATATTCTTAATAAGGAGACATGTATTCTTCCTGTTAATCTTACATATTATCCAGTAAGAGCTAGGGAAAATATTATAAACAGGATTGCTGAGCGATTTGTAGATAAACTTCCAGAAAGGGTAGAGGAAGAATTACAGGTTGAAGGAACAATGATTATTGATGGTGTAGATGTTGATATAAATTTTGGTAAGCCGATTACTATAAGTTCATATTTAAATCAACGAAACATTGCAAAGAAGATCCAGAATAACATTTTTTATATTGTGGACGAGGAGGTTAAAAAAGAACTTAGTTTTAGAAAAGAGGCTATTAAGATAATGTATCAATATATGGCTTCTATCTATGGGATGACTACAATAAACCATGATCACATCTTTTCATATATTCTGACAAAATATAGTCGCAATACGATAGAAGAGTCAGATTTTAAAAACAGGGCTTACATTGCAATTGAAAAGATAAAGGAGAAAAATCCTGAATTTCATCACTCCTCCTTGACTAAACCGCAGGATTCATTATTGACTGATGAATATAACAAAAGATATGAAAGTTTTATTGATGCTGCAAAAGATGCAGACCTTATCAATGTCGATAATGGCTGTATAATCAAAAATATGCAGATGTTTTCCAGGGGACATCAATTTCATACCATCAGAAAAGATAATATCATTGAGGTTTTGACAAATGAGATTGAACCGCTTAAGAATATTGTTGTTCTGTTGAATAAGTTTATAAAAACGCCTAGTTTTTTTATAAGAAAAAGAATACGAGATGAATACTGGAAGATGGATAACGATATCTTTCTAAGCGACTATGAAAAATATTATAGTGATAAAGAGAGTAAACCGAAGGAAATTGGCAGCCCCTACTTCCTTCGGAAGCGGCGCAGCTTAAGAGGCGTGCTGCTTGTGCATGGCTATCTGTCATCGCCTGAGGAATGCAGGCAGCTTGCTGATTATCTCTACAAAAGCGGATATTCTGTTTATGGCGTTAGATTGCGCGGACATGGAACTAGTCCTGATGATCTGGCATCAAGGTCATGGGAGGAATGGTATGAATCGATAAACAGGGGGTATGTTGTATTAAAAAATTCAGTAAAAGAATTTGCAATAGTTGGATTTTCAACTGGTGCAGGGCTTTCACTGCTTCAGTCCATAAGAAAAGGTGATATGTTTAATAGTGTAATTTCTATTAACGCCCCTTTAAGATTGAACAATATAGCCTCAAATTTTGCTTCTGTTGTGGTTTTATGGAATGATCTACTGAAGAAGATTCATATCTCTCCAGGAAAAATTGAATTTGTTGAGAATGAACCTGAGAATCCTAATATTAATTATTTCAGAAATCCAATTAGCGGAGTAAGGGAACTTGACAGGTTAATGAATATTGTTGAAAAACAGCTTAATAGACTCGACATACCAACTCTTATTATCCAGGGTTCAAATGATCCTGTTGTGAATCCAGAAAGCGGACTGGAAATATTTAATAAAGCTGGAACAGAAAAGAAGGAAATTATAAGAGTTTTTTCTAACAGACATGTGATAGTAAGAGATGAACCTGTAGAGAAGGTGTTCAAAAAGGTTAGATTATTTTTAGATGATAATTTTAATACCTTGTAAATGGCAATAATTCATCTATATGTTTTCCACAATCAGATTAATTGCTGTTTCTCTGCGGTATGCATTTAGATCTTTGCTTTACCGCAGATGTACCACATCCTTCCTGGACCTGGATTTAGGGGATCAGCATTAAAATCATCAAATATATTTTTGCACAAAACATAAATAGTAAACCTTTCCAGAATTTTTTGAGATATTTTGACATTTATCATCACCGGATTATGTAATTTCTGTTCATAGAAATAATCAGTTGAAAACTCTGCATCAGTATCAGGAACATCTCTCATTGTATACTTAATCTGGTTTATAGAGATATATCCAAATATTGCTAAACTGGTATCTGTAATGAATTCGGAGCGAAAATCAAGGAGTATCTGATGTTCTGGTGTATTCTCAAACCTTTCCCCTTTTTTGATTTCAGTGTTATGGTTTTTAGCCTGATTCCTTGAATGTGTATAGATGTACGAAAGTGAAAGGTGTATGTCTGCAATATTTAATATATCTTCAAATGAACTGTTAACAGTTATTTCCAAGCCGTGTATTACTGCTGAGTCAATATTTACATATACATGATCCTCAATATTACTGTCCCAAATGCGTTCGATTTTATCATCGTATTTACTGAAGAAATAGTCTGTCCTTAGCTTTATGCTTTGATCTAATAAAATAAATTCAAGTCCCGAACTGCCATTTATTGAACGTTCAGCCTTGATCTTGACATCTCTTCCCCCCTTGCTGGGAGAATCCTCATCAGGACTGCCGGTTTTTGCATAAGCTGAGAGACTAGGGAAACATGTTTTAATCGATCCTGCAGCTCGTATTTTAAGGAAATCTATGATCGGCTCGTAAAGGATCCCCAAAACAGGATTGAAGGAGTCCCGAGTACCCCATATAGTTGAGTCATCACGAGCCTTGTACTGGTCTATCATATCTTCGCTTCCGTCAACATCTTCCTTTTTCTTGAATTCAGTCAGATTCTGAGCGTCATAAGAAATGCCGGCAGTGATCTCGAATTGCTTAAGTAAATTTATCTGCTCCTCAATTGCAAGGGTTAGCGCATATGATTCAATAAACTGAGTTTCATATTTTCCGCTCCCGTAATACTGGATAACATCAGTTGCTCCAATCTGAGCTTTCTCTTCCTTTTTGTGATTGTCTATATTAAACAAAAGGGCCGTATTAAGTCTGTTCCATGAATTAATTTTATAAGAGGGGTAGATGTTTATTCCATAAGACTGGCTTGTCCAGATAGACCATGTAGCTGTTTCATTAGTCTGCGACCAACTTCTTATCTGTTCAAATGGATCTTCAAAAGCCTCAAGTCGATTTGATTGTTCATTAAAATAAATATTTGTCTTTATATACAAATCATTCTTTTCATATTGAATGTATGGCGCTATACTAAAATTATAATATTCAGGCCAATGACATGACATATTTCCAAGTACATCTGAAGCCACAGGGTCTGACCATACCTCTGTTTCCTCGCTGTATGAAGAGGTCATACTGCTTGAATAACTGCTATTCTTCTTTTTTGTATAGTTATATGCAGAGGAGATACCAGATTCAATATGTGAGTTGAACTCGTATCCTATTTTTCCGGATATTTTGTATTTTTCATGCTCTGTATAATCCCATTTGCCGCTGTCGTCAATATATGCCCTTAGCGCTCTGTTCGACTCATAGAGTTCCTGAAAATTAAATCCATAATGATCATAACGCGAGAGCTTCCATACCCACATCTTACGCTTATCTTTATCAAGTCGTTGAGAAATTTCATAACCATTGGATTTATCATAGGTGGCTGTGATCCAGTAATAGAAGCTGTCTAGAGACGCCCCATGAGCAGCGTTTATTACATAATTACTGTACTGCCCATACTCAGCGCTCAACTCTGTATACATCTCTTGCGGTTTCTTTGTGATTATATTTATAGAGCCCACAACACCCCTTGTGCCGTAAAGGGATGAGGACACACCGCGATTTACAACTATCCTGGAGACATTCATAACCCCGATATTATCAATATCCATATTCCTTCCGTATGCGTCAGTTATAGGTATTCCGTCAACAAGCAGAGCTACCTTGTCCATGCTGTAACCCCGCAAATAGAATTGATTATTGCCTTTCCTGTGCCTGGACACCTGAATGCCTGGAACCATCATGAGCGTATCCGAAAGGAGCTTGTCGCTCCTGGTTTCGATGTCAAGGCTTGTGATTTCAGTAGTAGTTCCGGAATCTTCAATATTTGCAACTGCTCTTCCTTTTACCACTATTGAGCCTAGGGTAAATTCACTGTATTCGGGATATGATCCTGCTTGCTTCTCGACAGGGGAGGCACCGCCATCGGTTTCTGACTGATCGTATGCATTCTCTTTAGCAGATTCTGCGCCAGCGGTAATAGAACCTGCGTTATCATCCTGCGCTGATAGAGATGCTGATATAGATGTTATAATGAGAAATGAAAGTATGTTTAATAAGAAGATGCGATTCATGATAATCTCTCTCGCTAATGAAGCTGAAACTAAACTATGCTAAAAAAAGAGAACCGGCTTTATGCCGGTATCTCTTGATAATTTTTATGATAAATATTGTTTTACTGGACAGGGAAAGTGAAATGCATATCCGGTGTATCTGAGCTAACCTGATCAGGTGCGCTTCCTCCTGTGCCTTGGGCCGGATTGTCTCCGCTTCCTATGTCAATGAATTCTATGCTTTCCGGAACCTTTAGACTTTTATAGGCTTGGGTAGGATGGCCACCCTCTTCCGGGCCAAGTATAATTATCTTATCTTTTACCTCTCCGTCTTCTTCGAATATATAATAGGCCTGCTGAAGCTCCTCCCATGTACAGGTGTTATCTAATAGTTTTCCACCTGTTCCGTCGCCCACAAAACCATCGGCTAATATGAATTTATAATCATAATTCCCTTTATCTGCAGCTGCTATAACATATTCAGAAAACATTTGATCAATGGAAATACCCTTTCCTGTTATTACCTCAAGTTGTTTTGAATTCCAGTATTCCAGTTCTTCAGTTGAGAAAGCGCTTAGCTGAAATATGATTGCTGTCGGCCCTCCTTCTGATCCATCTACATCCTTTAGGATATCAATCCTGCGATACGTATTTATATCCTGCGCGTTTTTAACATCGTACATCTTAAAAATCTCTTCGCTTGGAAAATAAACCTTAGCGTCATATATTTTTTCCAGGAGATAACCGCTTTTAAAATCATCCCAGCTCATATCATCTGCGCCTTTGTCATCGTAGGGATTCCAGTTATCCGATGCAATTACCCGATATGCGAAAAGTTTGCGGCAGTCCACAGGTCCAGTATTACCGGAATTTTCATCCCATTCAGGATCTCCAAAATGATTGTTTACTGTTGACTCAGAAACGAATTGCAGGAGTGGATAACCTTTTATTGTTTCACCGTCATACAGAATATCCTCTGATGTATAATTTGCAAGGGGATCTGTATTGTCCCCAGGTGAATCTGCAGGGGGACTACTGTCATCATCATCAAAGCAACCTGAAAAACTAATGATCAGACCGAGACAAACAAATAAGGATAATATTTTTTTCATTATAAAACCTCCAATTTATAATTGTTTCAATTGTTTATTCCTTTGTTGGTGTGTCAAGAAAATAATGCATAAAATTGAAATAATTTAGTATAAATTGTAATTATTTGTTATTTAATGTAATTTATTTGATAAAAATAATAGACATAAAATATTTATTTTGACAGTTTGACCTTATTCTTAATTTTGGAAGGGGACAATGAATAAGAGATATTCAATAATAATAAGCTGCATAATTACTGCAGTTTTAGTCTATTTTTTAATGTTAATCATAACGGATAACAGCGATATAGATATCATTGCTGAAACAGGCGCAACCCCTGTAGCATTAGCTCAGAGGATACCTTCAGAAATCTTTCTCAGTGTCGATGGTTTAGT
>JAXHTB010000143.1:0-8721 GCA_034190185.1 Spirochaetota bacterium
CATTGAGGCTGAAGGTATTTGCTGAAAAGGCTGAGAAAGAAGGATATTCTCAAATGGCTAAGTTATTTCGTGTTATATCATTTTCAGCAAATACCTTCAGCCTCAATGCTGCTTTTGCCTCACCAGTATATGCTTCGTGAAATAGCTCCTTTACTCCCATTGCCTGACCTCATAGTTAATATTTAATTAAATATAGAATATTATTCTAATTGATTTTATAAAAATAGATACTAATAAGAACAAAATACTTCCAAACCTGATAATTGATGTTTTAAAATTTATTAATTATACTTTTCACAATGTGCTGCGGATTTAAAATCACCATCTGTTTAGCGGTTGTGATATTATAAAGATCATATGCATTAGACCTAAATTGCTGAATTCTTAATCTGCTTTCAACCTGTTTAATTAATCCGCAGTGTTTTCATGTTATCTCTATTGAAACTATAATTATCTCAATTTCAATTATTTAGGTTTCCATTCCTTCCAAACATTTCCTACTAAATCCGGACCAGGTTTTAAGGTATCATCACCTGGTATCCAACCTGATGGTGTTGCTTCTGTACCTTTGCTTGCGCGAACAAGTTGAAAAGCCTTAATCTGACGGAAAGTTTCCTCAACATTTCGTCCTACAGGTGGTGTTAATACTTCATATCCCTGAATAACTCCGTCAGGATCAATTATAAATCTCCCCCTATTTTCTACTCCGGCCTTTTCATCATAGACGCTATATATTGTCCCAACCTTGCCTCCTCCATCCGAAAGCATAGGAAAAGGAATTCCACCATCAACCATTTTAGACAACTCATGATCATTCCACATCTTATGAACAAACATACTGTCAACACTCATAGATAATACTTGGACACCAAGTTTTTCAAATTCACTGTTCTTTTCAGCAACTGCTGAAACTTCTGTTGCTCAAACAAATGTAAAATCTCCAGGATAAAAGCATAACAGAACCCATTTCCCTAGATAATCTGATAATTTTACATTAATAAATTTCCCCTTATGATATGCAGGTGAAGTAAAATCAGGAGCTTTTTGTCCTACACTGATCATTGTTTTCTCCTCCTTATAAATTAAATTACTGCTATTATCACTTTCAATCTCCTTCTCTTCTCCAACCAAACTGCCTGTTGGACGAGCACATCCTACCGGGATTTCTTCTTCCATAAAACTATCACCTCCTTTTAATTTTTTATATTGATCCACGACAATGTATCCCTGACATTTTGAACAGTTTTTTGAAAACTTTCGCTTCTTGTCTAAATGGGATACGACTTGTCATCACTCTTAAATTTATATGTCCTTATTATCCAAAAATAGTAAGAGTAATATAAAACAATAACTACTAAATCAATATCACTACCCAAAAAGAGATTTTAAAAATAACTTTTTCCTTAAAAAAATCAAAATATTAAACACTTGATCAATTTCCTTTATAGTAGCTGAGACAATTTATCTATATGAGTTCTCTCCTGTAATGCAAGACTATGAAATACATCTTTTAAAGATGAACCAATGTTATATGCCATGGTCTGATAAAGATCGAAAGATTTACATTCCTTTTCCAACGCAATTTCAAGAGCATCCGCGCTGCTTGTAATAGACTCCTCTTCAAAGATAAGAAGATTCCTGCTTAAAGAAATGCCTCCTTCCATAAACTCCAAGTCATCAATTTCTTCAATTGACGGTGTTTCTAACCATACTTTTTTTAATTCATTATAGATTATCTCTAAATGTTCATTTTCAAAATTTGAGAGATTTTCCATTAAATCCTTAATTTCAGTATCATTTACCTTTTGCATAGCATTAAGATAAAATTTTGAACTATTCTTTTCCATCTTAACAGCAAAAATGAGGAGTTCCTTTATTTCTTTTATCTCTTTAAAAAGACCTAAAGCTTCATCAGGAGCGCCCTTTACTATCTCATATGGCCAATCAGTAATTCCTCCTTTCATATTATAGATATTTTGAAAACCTTTATTACAAAGAAGAATAGATCCTCCAAGGCTTCTCCTACCTGATCGACAATATACTATGATCTTTTTCTCTTCTGATAACTCAAAAAATCTATAATCAAGTTCATTTAAAGTAATAAATAAGGCTCCGGGGATATGACCCTCTTCATATTCCTTTGGCGTTCTAACATCCAATACTATATATTCATCCTTTCTATCACTCAGAAGTATTGTCCAAACCTCTTCTGGGTTTATCTCTACTATTTTTTCTTCAGAACATAATAATTTCATAGTAATTTTCGAATTTCCTAATTTTAGATATTAAAAAAAAAATATATTATATTTAACATCTATACATCGGACCGATTCTCAATACAATTCAACATCTGATCCACTTTTTGAGGATCAAATCCTACCATAACTTCTCCGCATGCTGATATTACAGGAACAGACCTTGCTCCTGAAATTTCAATCATTTCTTTGAGTGCCTCCTTATCCTGAGTAACATCATAAGCAGTAAATTTAATCCCTTTATTTGAAAGATACTCTTTCGCTGTTCGACAATGAGGTCAGGTTGGGGTTGAATAAATTTTTACTTCATCTGACATAGGTTATTCCTCCATTTAATAAATTTAAGAATCTTTAATGCCCTCTTTACTTTTTAATAAATACAAAAACTGAATACTTTTTATATGTTGCTTCTTACTGTATTAATAGTTTTCAGAAAGAATCTCAAAATATGCCTGTTCATGCGCGCAGGCAGGGCATTTATTAGGCGCACAGTCCCCATCTTGAACATAACCGCAATTACGGCATTTCCATGAGACAGATTGATCCTTCTTAAATACTTTACCTTCCTGAAGATTTTTCAAAAGTGCCAGATATCTCTTCTCATGTTGTTTTTCTGCTTTTGCAATTGCATTAAATACTGCAGCAATCTCAATGAATCCTTCTTCCTCAGCTATTTTTGCAAATTCTGGGTACATCGTTGTCCATTCATAATTTTCTCCTTCTGCAGCAGCCTTCAGGTTCGAAGCTGTGTCTCCTATAATACCTGCTGGGAATGAGTCTGTAATTTCAACCTCGCCACCTAATAGAAACTTAAACTCCTTTTTTGCATGCTCCTTCTCATTTTCTGCTGAATCAAGAAAAGCAGCTGCAATCTGCTCATAACCCTCCTTTTTTGCCTTAGACGCAAAATAGGTATAGCGATTTCTTGCTTGTGACTCTCCTGCAAAGGCAGCCATTAAATTCTTCTCTGTCTTACTACCTTTTAAATCCATTATTGTTCCTCCTTAATAATATTCCTTATATATTGTTTTCTTGGGATTCTGAATACTACGATTTAGACATTCTGGTTTATTTATCATATCCTGAAAACGATGTAACAACGTTAATATAGGATGCCTTTGCATCATTCGTGGACCAGCATATCGCATCACTTCCCCAATCTTCTCACTCATCTCTGGTTTGTAGCAATGCACTAAGCATTTAGAGCAAATTGGTTTATTTTTGATAAATGGACATCTGTTAAGACGTTTGACAGTATAATTCAAGAGCCCAGCACATTCACGGCAAAGATCTTCTCTACAATCATGACAATCTCGGCAATAAATATTTATCATTGCCTCAATAGTATTAATTTCCCTTGCCATTTTAGAATTTTTACTAAACATAATGAAGTCTTTATACTATTTTTGGGTAATGGCCTTCGGTCTTAAGAGATTGAATTTTCGAATAAAATTTAGAAATTGAACTAATGCTATATATTTTTTCTTTATCTTTACTTAATCTTCCATATCTCCAAAAACATCCCAGCAACACTCCTTAGCTCCCATTTCTTCCACCTCAACCACTTCATCATATGAGATGTTACAATCTCCAAGTATTTTCAAAAGTATATCGCGATCTGGAGCATCCCATAAACAGAATATTTTACCCTCTTCTATGTTATAGTTAACCCTTATCCAGAGAGCTCTTTTTTCATTAGCACATACTTTGCACAAATGATTAACATGGTGTGAAACAAATTTAGGATCTTTTTTGCATTCGACCATAAATTTAGGCATATTCTATTTCCCTCCAATCCTATTGGTCCATTGATGACAGATCGCCAATTGGTAAATCTAGTTCCCAAGCCTTTAATACTCTTCTCATAATCTTCCCACTTCTTGTTTTAGGCAGTTTTTGCCGGAATTCGATTTCACGTGGTGCAGCATGAGCTGCTAATTGATTTTTTACAAACCTTGAAATATCGCTTTTCAGTTCTTCAGATGGTGTATAACCTTCGTTGAGAGATATAAATGCCTTAATAATATGTCCTCTTACTGAATCTGGTTTACCGATTACTCCAGCTTCAGACACAGCAGGATGCTCAATCAGTTTGCTTTCCACCTCAAAAGGGCCCACTCTCTCTCCAGAGGTTTTGATTACATCATCTACCCTACCCTCAAACCAAAAATATCCATCCTCATCACGATAAGCTGAATCGCCTGAGATATACCAGCCATTGAAGGGGAAATACTCTTTATATTTCTCTTCATTTTTCCAAATCTTATTCATCATTGAAGGCCATCCTGTCTTAATGGCAAGATTGCCAATTTGGTTTGGAGGTAGCTCATTTCCATTGTCATCAAGAATAGAAGCTGTAACTCCAGGGAAAGGCTTGCCCATGGAACCAGGTTTTATAGACATGCTTGGAAAATTTGTAATAATCTGCATTCCTGTCTCAGTCATCCACCATGTATCAAGAATCGGTTGCTTATATACTTTTAAACTCCAACGAATAACCTCTGGGTTCAGTGGTTCTCCTACACTAAAAATAAGTCTCAAAGAATTCAGGTCATATTTTAACGCAATATCATCACCAGCAGCCATAAAAAGTCTGAATGCAGTAGGTGCGCTATACCAGATGTTCACCTTATATTTTTCAATAGTTGAATACCAGGCACTAACACTGAATCTCCCACCTCTAATCAGGTTTGTTGCACCGTTTAACCATGGACCATAAATGCCGTAAGATGTACCAGTAATCCATCCTGGATCTGCTGTACACCAATAGATATCATCATCTCTTAAATCGAGAACCCATTTAACAGTCTGGTAATGTCCAATCATAGCATTTTGAACATGAAGAACACCCTTTGGTTTGCCAGTTGAACCTGAAGTATAATGTAAAATTAGTGGATCATCACGAGTAAGCCATTCTGTTTCTGCACTGTCAGAAGCTCTTTCCATCTCAATTTCATAACTAACTTCACCTTTAGACAGATTAGTATCATTAGCACCGACTAATATGATATGCTTTAGAACAGGTAAGTCATTTCTTGGGATTCTGTCCTTCATCTGCGGTGTTGTAATAACAGCAATAGCATCACTATTTTCAAGTCGGTCTTTTACAGCTTCATCCATAAAAGCCTCAAATAAGGGTCCAACAACTGCTCCAATTCGTGCAATTCCTAAAAATGCTATATATAGCTCTGGAGATCGGGGCATAAAAACAAATACTCTATCACCCTTTTTAATCCCAAGCGATCTTAAAACATTTGCAAATCTACTGGAAAGCAATTTAAGTTCAAGAAATGTATATTTACTTTCTTGAAGATCATCTATATAATATAAAGCTATCTTATTCTTCCGCCAGGTCTCAGCATGTCTATCTATGGCTTCATAGACCATATTAACCTTGCCGGTTTCATACCAACTAAAATTTTTTTCTACATCCCTCCAGTGAAGCCTTGCATACTCCTCATCATAATTTTTTAGATTTGCATTAAAATTTCTTGGCTCCAATATTTCCGCTTCCAAATTACACCTCCGTTTATGACTCATACTGCTCATTCATAACATGGTAACTATTACAGAATTCTGATGTTGATATCCTCTCAACTAACTTGGGTGGGCCATAGGTAAGAAAGAAAAAAAATATAACCAAGACTATCCCACCAAAAAAAGAGATTCATTGTCTTAATCTTTTTCATATTCCCTTAAATGATTATTTTCATTCACCTTTAAAATTCAATCACTAAATCAAAAATTGGGTTTATAAATCTTTTCTGCTTAAACAGGTATTAAATTATTTAATAAAAATTCCTTTGTCAATACCTAATAATTATGATTTATCATTAATAAAATTTGTTAGCTTGTATATTTTTGTATATCAGAATATTTATAGTTAGTTTTATTTCAATAACAATCTATTATTAAAATATAGACTGGCAAGTGAAGAAAAACTTATCACCTGCCAGTCTATTTTCATGAGGGAGTATAACTTTATGCCAGCTCTCTTCGTTTCTCCATATCAAAGAGAACACGTTCTCGCTGTTTATCTATTCCAAGTTCCTTACGCTTCTTGTCAATGTGAGCTATCATTTTATTTGCCATCTCAACAGGATCAATAGCAAAATCCCATTTCCCGCCATAAGTTTTTTCAAAATCTTCAAAAAGATATTTTTTAAATTCATTACTGCCCATAACAGGAAATGTCTCTGATCCTCCAAAAACAGTATAAACACCTGATGCAACGAAATATTGTCCAATTGCTATTGCCTTTTCACTCATCCATTCTGGAGCGGCTCCTGCTGCTGGGAGTTCGCTAATATCATCACCCAATCCTCCATCCTTTACTACTGCAGTTGCTGCTAATAAAATTCTGCTGTTGTCAACACATGAACCCATATGAAGAACAGGTGGAATCCCAACTGCTTCACATACCTCTCTAAGTCCAGATCCAGCATATTTTATTGCTGCCTCTGGTGTTAGAAGACCGAACTTTGCACCAGCTATTGCACTGCAGCCAGTTGTAAGTACAATAACATCATTCTTAATAAGTTCCTTAATAAGTGTAATATGATCGTTATCATGAGTTGTTCTTGCATTATTACAACCAACAACTCCTGCAATACCTCGTATCCGGCCATTAATAATATTATCATTTAAGGGCCTATAAGATGCTCTAAAGATGCCTCCAAGAAGATAATTTATAGTTTCATGGCTAAATCCAGCTATCATTGAAGATTTTTCCTGAGGTATGACCACCTCACCCTTTCTTTTAGGATAATTCTCAATGCTTGCCCTTATAATCTTTATTGCTGAATTCAATGCATCGTGTTCATCAAATTCAATTCTATGAGCATCTGTAATATCGGCTTTAGGACTAGTTGTAATTAACAATGTATGATAACAAGATGCCACACTTACTAGCGACTGCATAATACACTGCACATCAACCACCATAGAGTCAACAGCCCCTGTTACTATTGCAAGCTCCTGCTGCAAAAAATTACCAGATATCGGAATCCCATGCCTCATCAGTACCTCATTTGCAGTGCAACACATCCCTGAGATATTTACCCCCTTTGCTCCAACTGACTCAGCAAGTTTAGTCATCTCAGGATCCTGAGAAGCAACAACAATCATTTCAGAAAGAAGCGGTTCATGACCATGTACAATTATATTAACATAATCCTCTTTTAAAACCCCAAGATTTGCTTCGCTATAAACTGGAACTGGAGTACCAAACATAACATCTTGGAGTTCGGTTCCGAGCATAGAACCGCCCCATCCATCTGCTAATGCAGCACGTGTTCCCTGATTCATTAAGCTTTTGTAATCCTGATCAACTCCCATATGAGTTCTGTGCATTACTTCAACAATCTCTCTGTCAATACCTCTCGGCCAAACATTTTCATTTTTCCATATTTCTTGTCTCCTTGCTGGAGCCTTATGCAGTAATGTAAGCTCTCCTTCTTGCTGCCCCCACATTGCAAGAGCCTTTTCACCAACTTCAATTGCAATATCTTTTATCTCTCTGTCTTCAATATCAATTCCTAGATCCATTGCAACCTGATACAGCTTTTGTTCATCCTTGATTCCATATCCAGGTATTTCTCCCTTAGCTGCTAAAAGGAATACCTCAGCAACACCCCTTCCATGATCAGAGTGAGAAGCAGCGCCTGCAGCTATCATTCTTATAAAATTTCTTGCTGCAATAGTTTCAGCAGTTGCTCCGCAAAGCCCTTTTTTTTGCTCAACACCTTCTTTCTTGGGTAAAGGGACTCGGCATGGACCCATAGAACAATTTTTACAACAACTTCCTTCAGCTCCTATGGGACAAGGTTTCATCTCAGCAGCTCTATCAAAAATTGTTTCTATTCCATCCTTTTTAGCTTTCTCATACAACTCAAGCGTAGTTTTATCGATACTTACTTTATCCATTATTATCCTCCTGAAAAATTATAATTATAATATGAACAAAATAATTTGCTCATATTATTGTAAATATATTTAAAATTTTACCCCTTATTAAACTAATAATAATAATGATTATCATTGTCAAGTAAAATATATTTTTATTCTGTAATAAAAATTAATATCAAATTGCATGAATATTTTTTGGAATTATATTATTTAGTTTAAAAACTTTTAAATAAATTTTACGGATAATATTGTAGGATCATTAGTTACAATCTGTATTTATTTACACGATTTACAAATCCCTGTAAATTCAATAAGACATTTTGTAGATACAAAATTTGGCATTGCTGTGTTTAGATCAATATAATCTACAATATTAATATCGATCCAGACATCTTCAACATATCCACAAGCAGTGCATCGGATATGAAAATGCTCATTTGTGTTGCCGTCATAACGCGCAGGGTGATTTGGAATATCAATTTTAACAATCTTGCCCATTCTATGTAGTAGGTCAAGATTTCTATAAACTGTTGCAAGACTGATTTTAGAAAAATCCTTT
>JAXHTB010000144.1:0-8716 GCA_034190185.1 Spirochaetota bacterium
TGTACTTGCTAATGAATAGCCAAGTTTAAACAAAATAGCCAACAGAAGGATAATTACAGGCACTAAAATAAATATGCCTACTCTTATTTCATTTTTTTCAAGCTTTATTTTTCCCTCTCATTTAGTATATTAATAAGATTTTTTTGAACTTATATTGAACTTATAAACTATTATAAAATTGAAAACTTGGTACCTTATAAGATCATCATAGGCCCATCACGTGTCATATTATTAAATTGTAAAAGATAGTCATTGTCAGCAGCTAAATATTCATCTTTAGAACCGGAGAATACAATTTTGCCTCTGTATAGCATGATAAACTTATGAGAGAAATCGATGAACCACTTGGGTTCATAAGTAATAAAAATAACAGATTTATCATGCGAATATAAACCCTTAACAAAACTTTCAATAAAGGACAGCACATTAAGAATACATTGTCCCTCAAGAGGGTGCTCTAATAGAAGAAGATCTGGATTAAGAATAATAGATCTCAAAAAGGCTGTTTTTAAGGTTTCTGATTGTGTAAGCCCTACAGGCCTTTGGGATCTGCAATGATCTAAGTTCATATCCTTTATATATTTATCTACAAGATTTCTTATCTTTTTATTTGATAGATTGGAATGATATTTTAATGGTAGGAGTATGTTCTCCTCTACTGTCATATTGTTAATTAATCCATAATCTCTTTGAATGCATCCTATTTTTTTTTTGTAACTAAGTTTTTCTAGATAATCAAAGGTCTTAATTGATTTGCCTTTGTAAAATATTTCACCTGTAAAATCCTCAATAAGGTCAGCAATAACTGGGCAGATAATATCAACTCCTGAGTTTTCTGGACCGAATATTACTACATGTTCTCCTTTTTTAATTGAAAAGGATACCTCTTTCAGAATTTCAACGTTCTGAGAGATTACAGAAACTTTATCCAATATCAGAATGCTTTCCATAATGAATCCATAATTTAATAATAGTATAATAATTGCACATAGCATATTACAAGTTAAATTTGTTTTTTTATACTACTCATCATTTACAGCTATAATATTAAAAGTAGAATAGCGTTGATATAAAAGCATTTATTACGAATATGGTTAGCAGGGTTCTGACTACTGCTCGAGATACGAAAATTGGGATCTCGAAATTGGACAACGGTTTAAAACCATAATAACAGCATATAAGAGGTATAAGAGTTCCGTAGATTACACTTTTCGTAAGTGTTATTATGAGATCTTCGAAGCTGAACGAGTCGAGAAGTGTCTCCATAAATAGACCTATAGGTATAAATACTGTTGTAAGAGAAATAATGTACCCACCAATAAATGCTATTATATCAAAAATAATGATCAATGAGAATATAGAAAGAATGAATGCCATAATTCTTGGGAAAACAATATATAGCTTTGTATCAATCCCCATGAGTTCCAGGGATAATATCTCTTGATTCTGTTTCTGTGTAGCTATCTCTGCAGCTATTGCTGATCCTGATCTGCTGATTACAATAATAGCTGTTGCTAAGGGACCGATCTCCCTTGCAATGATAATAACAAGAAGATTTCCAATAAAACCTTCAATACCAAATTTAGGAAAATTTTGAGTAGCTTGAATTATTACTGTAGCTCCAATCATTAAGGCAATTATGATTATAAGCGGCAGTGCCTGAATTCCTGTGAAAAATGTTTGATTTATTGCAATTGTATAGATCGATCTGAATCTGAGATGTCTGATTGATTTAAAAGAGATGAGAATCGATGCTAAAAATAGGTTGAAACTCCTAATTCCATTCCAGATTGATATTATTTTTCTAGTAATTATCGATATGATGTTGTTTTTTGTTTCACTCATAATTTAAGTGTTGATTTTTAAATGAGTTATCTGCTAATTGGTAAAAACAATAGTAGTTAGAACCATTTTCACACTTATAATGGGTTAGTAAAATGACGATTAACATGTTAACGAATTTCTAAATAATACCCATTATGTTATATTGAATAAAATATTATAGATAGTAATAAATGAATTTCTTAGAATATTTAAAAATAAAATTTCAAAAACAAAAGTATATTTTATCTTTCGTCATTATAGTAATACATATTTTAATTTTATTTACTATTGATTGCAATAAAATTAATTATCATGCAGATAGATTGAAGAGTTCCGCAATCTCTCTGTATGAAATTATCACACCCTGGAATAATTATCCTCAGGCTGAGGATGTAATACCTACCAAGAGATATATAAAAACCTATAGAAAGCTTCCTTCAGGATTTATTCACGCTGGGAATATGTTTTTTTATAAAACTGAAAAGAAGACCAAGATCAGGGAAATTGCAAAAGAAGCAATTGTGTATACTCATTTCTATAAGATATATAAATTAAAAAAGGCAATCAAAGAATATAACGGATTAAGAAAAAATAGCGTTAAGAAAGACAGGGTTATATATATACCATTCTCTCTTCCTCCTATACTACCGGATATGAGGAAGCTTAGTAAAACTCAAATTAAATATATCAGAGCTTTATATTATTCTGGCAGCACTGCAGGAAGTGAAAAAATATGGCAAACTGTGAATAGGTTTAAAAAGGTTGGTATAAATGCCATAGTATTTGACGCTAAAGATGTAACAGGCATCGTCAATTATAATAGCAATGTGCCGAGTGTTAGGAAGTTTAACACTCATAAGAAAAGAACGATTGATGATGTTGATCAGTTGATAAGAGTTTTAAAGAACAGGGGTATTTATGTAATTACAAGGATATCGGTTTTCAGGGACAGCCTTCTTTGCAAAAAAGCGCCAGATCTTGCAATAAGATCAAAAAGGACCGGCGGTATTTGGAATTCTGGTTCAGGAGAACTCTGGTGCGATCCTACAAATAAAATTGTGCAGGATTATAATATAGATATTGCTGTTGAGCTTGCTGAAAAGGGTGTTGATGAGATTCAATTTGACTATATTCGATTTCCAACTGTCGGGGATTTCAATGATGCAGATCTGAAATACCATTTCGGAAAAGCTACAAAGGAAGTGTCAATTGCACATTTCTTAAAAAGGGCGTACTCTGTGATATCTAAGAGGAATACACTTCTTTCTATAGATATTTTCGGCGTTGTTGCCTGGGGTAAGAGTGTCGATATAAAAAAAACAGGACAACGTATTGAGCTTCTTTCAAAGTATTGTGATATTATATCACCTATGCTCTATCCATCTCATTTTAATGATGATTTTGATAAAATTCAAAATCCTGGAGATAATCCATATTATTTTATATATCAGGGATGTAAAAAGGTGGCAGAGTTATCTGATGGAAGGGTAGTGCGTCCTTGGCTTCAAGCTTTTAAATGGCGCACTCCAACATACGGTCAAGATTATATAAGAAAAGAGATAATTGCTTCTAGAGATTCTGGAGCATTAGGTTATATGTTCTGGAATGCAAAGAATAAGTATGAAACAGTATATATGGCTATGTCAAGGATGAATAAAGAAGATTTATAAAGCAAAATAATATTCTAAAGCACACTGAAATAATATTCTACAAGAAATATGATTATTGAGGGCAATTATTTAAGGGAGTGTAAAAATTGATTATCAGGGATAAAAATTTTTTTAAAGAATATATTAAGGTTTGGGATGAAGGAGCAGTGCAGGATGCCCCATTTATTACACTCGGTCTTGAGGCTGTTCTTAACGATTTCTATGGGGATTTGCTTAATCCTACACCATCCTTCCCTGTTACAAAAGGGAAGAAAACATTGGATTTAGGATGTGGTTGGGGAAGGATGCTAAAGCCTGTTGCTGAAAGAGGCGCAGACTGCATTGGGCTTGACATTTCTGAGAAGATGCTTAATCTTACACAAAAGCATTTAAAAGATTGTAAACATCTTTCTGGATTGATAAGAGGAGATGGAACTTCCCTGCCTTTTAAGAATAATAGCTTTGATCTTATATATTCTTTATTAGTTCTTCAACATCTTTCAAAGAGCAATGGGATTGAGACCTTAAAGGAGATAAAGAGGGTTCTCAAACCTGGTGGTATAGCCTATATTCGTGTCCCTGGTAGATATGCGCCAGAGAATTTGCTCTTTTCTTTTCTTCAGTTCATTAGTATAAATATCCTTAGAGTAAAGGATCCTATCAGGATGAGGTTCTATACTATAGGTGAGATAAAAAGGGTATGCAACGGTCTTTTTAAAAATGTTGAGATAACAGCTCATGAGTTCAGGCCGCCATGGAATTTTCATACAAAGTGGACCTGGAATTATATAATAATTCCAAAAAGATTTCACAGATTTCTTAAGAGAGTATCAGATAAACTAGAGAAATTTGCTAATACTCGTTTTTCTTTTTTAAAACATTTCGGTGTAGTGCTGATGATAAAAGTTGAAAAATAGTGTCATATCTATTCCCAATTTTCAAGTTTAAGTTCCTTAGTAGCAGGTTTTTTATGATGATTTTATGATGATTTGTTGATTGAGGATATATGATTTGATTAGCTTAGGTCCATGTAATTACAGTATTACTCATTTTCTCTTCTATCCTGAGGCAATTATGTGAAAATAGTTCCATTAGATAACACCTTATCTCTTTTTTAGAGTAGTTTGTTTTTATTTTGATGTAATCAATAAAGTCATTTATAACTTCATTTATTCCTGCTCCATTTCCCAATCCTGAGTATGTTTCAACTATCTGTTTTATAAGAATATCCTTTATAAAATGCTGTTTTTTCTTACCTTCAATATAGTTTGCAATATCCTCTGGTATAGGTTTTCCCTTCTTGCTCTGTTCTAGGATTTTTTCAACAGCTAGATCTATGCCGGTATTAAAGTCATTTACCATTTTATTTATCTCATTATGGGATATCCCATCAGTTTCAGAAACAGCTTGATTTGCATCGTATTTGTCCCAATCATCTGTTAATATTCTTATACCGTATTCATCCTTTTTTTCTCTGACCTCACTACCTGGAAATGGTGATAGGATGTGAAAACCATAATTAGTATTCAACTCCTTTGCAAAATTGTAAGTATTCTTTGCGGTTTCTTTATTTTCTCCTGGAAGACCCATTATGTATGAACACATCGGTTCAATACCTACATCATTACACAAATTTATTGCATTGTGAACCTGTTCGAGTGTAATCTTCTTTTTTATAGTATTTAATATATTTTGATTACCACTTTCTATTCCGAAACATATTAGATTGCATCCAGCTTCTTTAAGTTTTTCTAACAGATCCTTAGATACAGTATTCACACGCGCAAAGGCATTCCATGAATGTTTAATTTTTCGATCTATTATTTCATTGCATATGGCAATACATCTTTCTTTATTCGATGTAAATAGGTCATCTACAATATTTATCTGATTAAAACCGAGAGAAGCTAGTTGTTCAAATTCATCTACAACCCTATCTACCTTAAAATATCTTACTTTTCTACCCATCATCCTACTTCCAACACAGAAGATGCATTCAAAAGGACATCCTCTGGAAGTGACCATATTAATTGGGAAACCAAGAGCCTTATATTTATTCAACTGGATCAGATTACGAGCAGGAAAAGGAAGTACGTTAATATCCTCAATAAAGGGTCTGCTCTCATTATTTATAATTCTATCTCCCTTTCTATAAGAGATACCTTTAATATTATCTACTGATGATTTGGAATCGATCTTTTCTAACAGTTCAGTAAAGGTTAGTTCACCTTCTCCTCTTATAATATAATCGACATAGATATTTTCATGAAGTATTTTATCTGAATCGAAAGTTACATGGGGTCCCCCTATTGCTGTGATAACATCAGGATTTATACTTTTGCAGTCTTTAAGCAATCTCAATGCATTATTGATGTTCATAGTAACACCAGTTGCGCCAACCACATCTGGATTAAATGATCCTATACTATTTTTAATAGCTTCAATGCTGTATGGAGTAATAATATAATCCTCAATTCTTACTTCGATTCCCCTTTCTAATAGATAAGCTCCAAGAGACATCAATCCGAAAGGTGGAGTTGGTGATTCCTCAAAGGGATATGATGGATTTAATAGTAGGACCTTCATTTAAACTCTTTATACTAGATTATGTTATTATAGAATTTGAAAAAGAAAAAATACTTAACAAATTAGAGTAGATGCGAAAACATTTTAATTATATATTATTACTACAATAATCGTAAATAATTACTTGTATTCGATGTTAATTAGCATCGATAAATTAAAAGATCTATTTCCCCTAGGATTGTTAATAAACAGAAAAAGTTCTTGTTTTTTTATTGATATTTTTAAGAAATTATGAAACAAAATATGTTAATATTTGCTTGAATAAAATGATGATATTATTGAAGCTCTGTCAATAAAAATAATATATTTGCGTATTGGAATTTTGAACTTTTTTATCTATCGAAACGTTCATCAAAATGAATTTTATAGAGTTATTGAAAGATTCTAGGATTCTAGGATTCAATTGAAAAAACAATAAGAAGTAATAAATAGCTTCTAAATGGTGAAGCAAAGAAAAATCCTTGACTAAATTGAGCTATGATAATGATTATATATTACTAAAATATATCAGAATATATAAGTTTATATAAATATACTTTTAATAGACTATTGCATAAAAATATTAGTTATAATTAAATAATAGGAGACATTAATGGCAAAGGAAAAGATATTTTGCGCAAATTGCCTAAACTGTGTTGTAATAAGACAGTATGAATCGGAGCCTGAAAAATATGTGCTCAGAGTAAAATGCTTAAAGAAGAGATGGATGAAAAGGTCTGGAGAAGAAAAACTATATAAATATTTTACTGCTGCAAGAAGGATAATGGAGGAATGCGAATCCTATGAGGAAGCAGGCGATCTTTATCCTTATATTAAAAATCTTAGAAAAGAACTTCCAATAAAGGACGAAGTATATTCAACTAAGGAAATATAAATGTATTTTAAGACTTTCAAGGGTGGAATACATCCTCCTGAGAATAAGGGGTTTACAAGAGATAATCAATTTTCAAATTTACCAATACCTCAGGTATGTTATATTCCTTTGCGTCAGCATATAGGCAAGCCAGCGATTCCTGTAGTAGAGATTGGAGATACTGTAGAAGTAGGACAGATTATTGGAAAAGCTGATGGATTTGTCAGTTCAAATATTCACTCATCAATTCCAGGTAAAGTTATCGAGATTGCTGGATATCCAACTGTTTACTCGAAGAATGAACAATGTATAGTTATTGAGCTGCATGGGGCATTTAATGATATCACACAGACATCCTGCAATGAAGAATGGAAGGACCTCGATCCTAAGGATATTTTTGAAAGGATTCAGGAGGCTGGAATAGTAGGTATGGGAGGAGCAGCTTTCCCTACTCCAGTTAAACTATCACCTCCTGAAGATAAAGAAATCGATACACTAATTATCAATGGCTCTGAATGTGAACCCTATTTAACAGTTGATGATATGCTTATGCAATCCTTTCCTGCTGAAATAGTTGAAGGGGTGAGGATTACATTAAAAATCATCGGGATCAAGAATGCATGCATTGGAATTGAAAAAAATAAACCTCAAGCAATTTCTGCGTTACAGGAAGCTGTAAAAAAGATCCCTATGGAGGAGAATATATCAGTTGAAGCCCTGAAAACTAAGTATCCTCAAGGAGCGGAAAAACAACTTATCTTTAGCATTCTTAATAGAGAAGTTCCTTCTGGCAGATTGCCTATGGATGTAGGGGTAGTAGTTCAGAATGTGGGAACAGTCCATGCTATTAGGGAGGCTGTTGTATTTAGAAAACCATTATATGAGAGATATATTACTATAACAGGGCAGATCGTTAATAATCCTGGAAATTATAAGGTGAGGATCGGAAGCAGGATTTCAGATATAATTGAGGAATGCGGCGGACTGAAAGAAGATGCTGCTAAGATTATTATGGGCGGGCCGATGTGCGGGATATCTATTCAAAATCTTAATATTCCAATTATAAAAGGAACTTCCGGTGTGCTTTTCCTTTCTAAAAGAGAGGTTTTTTCTGAAGATTATAAACCATGCATCCGTTGTGGAAGATGTGTTTCAGTTTGTCCTGTTAGTCTTCTTCCATCTGAAATTGCTAATGCAACAGAAAAGGATAGATTGGACATTCTTGAACAGCTTAACCCTTATGATTGTGTCATGTGCGGGAGCTGTTCCTATGTCTGCCCAGCAAGAAGACCTATTGGTCATTTCATAAAATTAGCCCAGGAGAAATTGCGCAGGAAAAAAACTGCATAATATAATATTAATATAACTGGTTTCAAATCTAGGACTGTTAATGGTACACCCGCCAATAATATCCTCGAAAAGTATTCTAAAATGAGGACCTGTATCTTCAAGCGCTTCTTAAGAGTTGGAATCTGCTGAGTATGATCATATAATTTAACTGGTCTGTTTGATGAAAAATACAAATTATTAAATACTTATTGCGAGTTAAAATTATTATGGCTGGAGAAAAAGAGACTAAATCAAAATTGTTTCTATCAAATGCACCGCATATCAAGGATAATCAGTCGATAAAAATCGTAATGTGGCTGGTTGTCCTTGCACTTTTGCCTTCCTGTATATATTCTGTATTTATCTTTGGCATAAATTCGTTAATACTGATTGTCGCTTCTATTGTCTCTGCAATCCTGGCTGAAGCATTATTTCAGATTCTAATGAAAAAACCTGTGTGTGTAACAGATGGTTC
>JAXHTB010000145.1:0-8697 GCA_034190185.1 Spirochaetota bacterium
AAGAAGAAAAGATCAAGCTTGATTCTATTCGTCAAAGAATTCACCATCTGGATGATCTGCTATGGCGTGAGAATAAGGCTTATGGCGAGGAAGTCCACCTGTTCCAACTCGCTTCAAGCGATTTTGATGGGGATCCGAAAAAATTTAAGGAAAGAATAAACAACAAAATTACTGAGATAGAAAAACGGAAACCGATCGATACAGATATAAGACTTGGATATGTGGGAGTTCCTCCAATAATATCAGATCTTTACAGCTTTATTGAGAAGGATAATGTTCGCATTGTTTATAACGAAGTTCAAAGGCAATTCTCTCTGCCTGTATTAGGAAAGCTTGAGCAATCATATTGCAGTTATACATATCCTTATGGGATCTATAGTAGATTAAAAGATATAAAAACTGAGATAGAAAAACGAAATATTGATGGTATAATTCACTATATTCAGTCCTTCTGTTTTAGAGGAATAGAGGATATAGTATTGAGAGAGAAACTGAACGTGCCTATTCTAACTATACAAGGAGATTTTCCCGGCAGTGTCAATGCGACAACTGGAGTAAGGATAGAGGCATTTCTAGATATTCTTTTTACAAGAAAAAAGGAATTATAATGGAACCATATACTGCCTTTTCTAATGTTTATGATTCAGTTTTTAAACATGTAGATTATAATCAATGGTATCTCTATATCCGCTCAATCATGCTTAAATATATTGAAATTCCTAAAAGAATACTTGAGATTGGATGTGGTACAGGAAAATTTGGCGCTAAATTTTCCCATGATGATTTTGAAATTTACGGTTTAGATAAATCAATTGATATGCTTAAAGTTGCAAAGTTAAGAGCATATAACAATTTCCGTATAATTTGTGGGGATATGATAAACTTTCATTTTGCAAAGAATTTTGATTTCATTTTTTGTGTACATGACACAATCAACTATTTACTTTTACCCAATGAAATAAATCAGGTACTAGGATCTGTAAAAGGATTAATGACTGAAAAAAGTATTTTCATGTTCGATATAACTTCAGAGTACAATGTAATTAAAAATTTTCACGGTAAAGTAAAAAAATATCACGTAAACGGCATAAAAATTGAGTGGAGTAACGACTATGAAAAAAATAAAAATCTAATATATTCAACTCTAAAATTTCAAAATAAAAATGGATTGGCGGTTACAGAGACGCATATTCAGCGAGTTTATTCTATAGAAGAGATGATAAGTATAATTAAGGCTAATGATTTTAAGATAATCGACATATTGGGCGATTATACATTTTCACCTGTGAAAAAGAATTCTGTAATGATCAATTTTATTACAAAAAGGATCTATTGATCATAAATTCAAATTTTAGCACTCAAGAATTTTTATTATTTTTACTATTTATAACCAATAATTATCTGCCATCTTTTATCGGATAACTGTTCTACTGTGAGGTCTTTGAATCCGGCATTTTCCAGCCATTGGTAATATTCATCTTTTGAATATATGTTGCCTTTAGGACTTTGGGTAATCATATGAAGAGCAAGCGCTGCACCACGGAAGCTTTCATCTCTGATATTGTCAAAGATTGCGATAATACCTCCATCGTTAAGATTCTGCTGGCACATCTTAATAATCTTTGCATTATCTTCCGGGGATTGTCCATGACACAAATTCCCCAGAAAAGCGATATCGTAAGGGCCTGTGGGCAGAGACTCAGTTGCATCTCCTGTCTCAATTGTTATTCCTTGAATAGATGAAAGTTCTTCCTTCATAACCTCCATAGATTCAGGCAAATCATAAATTATAGTATCCAGTCCCCTTTCAACAAAAGCCCTTGCCATGGTCCCTGGAGCGCCTCCAATGTCAGCGACACTAAGAGCATTTTTGCAATATTTTAAGCATATATCTACTACTTCAGGAGCAATCTGCTTCTTCCAGGGTGAGTCCATACCCCTGATAAAATCATCAATTGAAAAATTAGTGTAACTTGATTCATCGGGTTTTCCATGTTTTAAAACATAAGGCAAGGTCTTCCATGGATTTATAAGATAAAGCAGGAACTGCCAAAAATCACCTTCATATTCCTTGTTGTTTTTATCAACAAGCCTTTTAAAAATCTCATCATCAACAGTATAGAGGTCTCTATCTTTTAAAAGATAATTCATTTCAACTAAGGCTTCCAACAAAATAAATGTATTTCTGTAATTATACCCCATCCTTTCAGCTAAACCATGGGAAGTGTCCGGTTTTTTATAAAGTTCATCAATTACTCCCATCTTGTGTGCCTGTCCAACAAAGATGAGTTCCTCCAGGGCTGCCTGAAGTTCTCTAATTTTCAATTACCTACTCCTGCTTTTATCTTTTAATGGCGTATAATATTATACTCTTGGGGAAGAACATATCGAAAAAACTTTCAACCTTTCGTAAATATTTCGACTCCCAACTGGTCTTTAGAAAATTTCTAAATCTTTTTGTGATGAGATGATCCTCCAGATGCAAGCCAACCACACATCTTATCATCCAGTATATAAAGTGAAATGAATGCCTGAATCTTATATTATAAATCTCAAGATTGTTCGATCTCATTATCTTCGCAAGTTTTCCTGGAAGATATTTCCTGATATGCCCACCTGGTGAGGTAAAATATTCATCTGTTAATAAACCGTAAATAGCCTCACTAAAATACGTAGGAACAGTGATAGCAATCCTGCCCCCTTTTTTCAAAGTTCTCACAAGCTCGCTACATGCCAGATTATCATCGCTTACATGCTCCATTACCTCAGAACATATTATCCTATCGAATGTCTCTTCTCTAAAAGGAAGTCTTAATGCATCACCAATGTGAACCTGGAATCTGCTATCTTTATGAGCATCACCAATCTCCTTCATATAATTTAAAACATAAGAAGTTTTTTTCAGAGATTCAATATCAATATCCATACTACAAACTGAAGCACCTCTTGCTATGCATTCAAAGGAATGCCTTCCATCACCGCATCCCGCATCCAAAATCATATCTCCTTTTCTTACATCCAGAAGGTTGTAATCAACTGTAAGCACTAATAACCTCCTCATATACTTTAACCATCTCTTTTGCGGCATTTTCCCATGTGAATTTTTCCAAAACCCTTTTACGTGCAGCTTTCCCCATTTTTCTTCTTAATTTAGGGTCATCTATCAAAAGATCGATTGCCTCAGCTATTGCTTCCGGGTCTCTCGGTTTTACAAGATATCCTGTTTGCAGATGTCCGCCCACAACCTCAGGAAGAGCTCCAGCTGTAGTGGAAATTACAGGTAACTCGCATGCCATGGCTTCTGCTGCAGGGAAACCGAATCCTTCATAAAGGGAGGGACATACTGCGATTTCTGTTTCAGAGTACAGTTCCACCAACTTATCCATAGATATCTTTCCAGTAAATCTGACTCGGTCCTGAATACCTAGTGCTTCAATCCATCCAGGGACATTAATTCTCCCTGGGGATCCTCCATCAACTATTGTCAGGTCCACCTTATTTTTCGTAAGCGTTAAAGCCTTTAGGAGGTAGATAATGCCTTTCTTCCTATCCTCTACATTACCAACAAATATGATGCTGTTTTTTCTCTTTTTTATGCCCTTAAGAGGATAAAATATTTCACTGTCCATGCCATTATATACAACTCTCTGATTGTCAAGGGGAACACCAAAAGCCTTATTTATCTCCTTTGAGGAATCATGAGAAACTGTAATAATTTTGTCCATTCTGTTAGAAACTATCTTCTGCATAATTAGCGGATAGTAAAGAACACGTTTAAGCTTTAATCTAAAGGAGGTTGGAGATTCGAACCAAACTTTTCTATCTATAGACAGAGGGTGATGAAGTGTTGAAATAACAGGTATTCCGAAATTCTTCATTAGTAGAAATCCATAGCCTAAACATTGATTGTCATGAATAATATCAAAACTATGCTCTTTCTGAAGCGTTTTCAATTTTTTAAAAGCCCTAAAGGAAAATGATTTTATCTCTGGGAATATGCCAAATTTGGATGTCACAAACTCATAAAAATTTAAAGGCTGAAACGTAGCAAAAGGTTTATGTAGTTTAATATAGTTCTTTCTAATATTAAAATAATTATGATTACTTACACGATGAAGCACAACTCCCTCTACTTCAAAGGGATAAGGTGGACCAACTATTGCATGTACTTCATGCCCCAGCTTAACCAGCTCTCTGGCAACATACATTAGATAAATCCCCTGGCCACCGCAATAAGGATTTCCCCTATAGCTCAGCAAACAAATTTTCATTTCATTTTCCTAATTGCAAATTCAAAGTGAGAAACTAACACTGTTGATTTTTAATCTTCAGTTTTTTTTGGCAATGTTGATCTTGTTGTAATTATTGCAATCCCGACCCAGAAAATCATCCCCAAGATTACAATAGTTATTATTGATGCTGGAACAGCTAGAGCCCAAAAGCTTTGAATATAGATACCGTATAAGAACAATACAATTAGAAACAGCGTAAAAATGCATAGTAAAAATGCTTTAAATTTTGCAAAATCTTTTTTTTCACCAATCTCCGGCATAGGAGGCACCACCTTTATCGATATTATAGTCCACCCTATCCATATACCAAGGCACAACACTGAAATAGTAACCAGAGCAATTGGGATAGTAATGGCATAGTATGAATAATTACTTAAATCTGTTATGGAAAGATTATTAAAGCCTGTAAAGTTATAGAAGGCATGTTTAAAATATAAATACCCCAAAACAACTGAAATAATACAGACAATATATCCGTAGACCTTAGCTCTTGACATATTTTTTTCCAAATACTAAAATTTTAAGACTATTTTTATAGTTTCGTCATCCCGTTTTACAGCTTTTTCAAAACCCTTTTGAATCTCTTCAAAAGGCATAACGTGCGTTATCAGAGGAGTAACATCGATTGAATTCTGAAGAATCATCTTCAGAGCATAAGGGTAATCTAGAGTGATATCAGGACCAACTGATGCAATCATTCGCAATTCTTTTCTGAAAAAGACATTAAAGTTTAGTCCTGGTGATTCCTCAAGGCAGATGCCGAAGAAAGCAACCTGACCATTATGGCAAACCAGATCAAAGCACTGATTTATCACATCCACCTCTTGACCATATGCATCAATTACAATATCTGCCATATCACCCTTAGTAATTTCCGACACAGCGCCAACTACATCACTCTTTTGGGGATTTATTACAATATCTGCCCCCATTTTTGTTGCAGTTGCTAGTCTATAATCATATGGATCAACAGCAATGATAGTTTTTGCGCCAAGATTCTTCATAAGAGCTGTAAATAGCAGCCCAACTGGCCCCTGACCTAGAATTAGTACACTCTTTTTATGCGGTTTATCTAATCTAAAGGCGCAATGAGCCACTGCGCCAAGGAGCTGTGTCATTAGCAAAATATCTGGATTCCCTTCATCGGGAAGCTTCTGTAATCTAGATGGATCAGTCAAATGATATTCCATAAACCCATCAAGATTGGATGGATAATACATTACCCTCTCTCCTGACCTAAATTCAGGACTAAGGGATTCTTCTACAACACCCATGCACTCATGTCCAGGATAACCTGAAGGGAAAGGGTAAGATTTAGGATCATAACTTCCGCTAAAATATGGAAGATCCGATCCACAAATAGCTGTTCTCAAGAGACGCACAAGTATCTTTCCATCCTCCAAGGTGGGGATATCTTCATCAAAAACCTCAAATCTCCTTGAAGCAATAATCTTGGCGGATCTCATTAGATTCTCCTTAATTCTATGGGATTATTCAAAAGTATTTCTATTATACCTATTGTCAACATGTTTTTTTCTATTCAATAAAATGAAAAATGATAGGTTATATACAAAAATATGTTAGGGAATTATTTATAGAATTTAATTTGCGGGAAAGAATCCTATGGAATAGATGTAATAAGGATAGAAGAATAAAGCGATAAAAAAAATGATTTACAACTCAAAGATATTTAACTTTTTGTTATTTGAAAAATGTAATAAATAATTTTAAACTTTTTATATTGTTCTTAAATAAACTGCTTTACAATAGCCTAACTTATTCCTCTTCAACCACCTCTGGAACATTATCTTTTTCTTTGACCATATAATCCTTCATACTTTTATAATGTGCAGGGCAGTTAATTATCATTGAAGAAAAGATATATTCATTCTTTGTTTTCAATAATGAATTAACATTAGATATTAGGTCCTGAATCTCAATATTTGATCTAGACAATCCAATACTGATATCATGTTCTATAATTTCTCGTAAAAATTGCACATGTGACATAACAAACTCAAGAGCAATCTCTTTTTCCTCAGTATCGGCAGTAAAAGATTTAATAATTTCATGAATATTATCATTTGTAAGTAACTCTGAAGCTTCTTCTGTAACCATTAGCTTAAGAGTTTCCTCTTCCGGAGACAAAGACTCTTTTCTATCTATATCTGTTTCCTCTATAACATCATCTGTTTTATTTTCTTCTTCCATTTTAGCCCTCCAATTCTCGACACACTGAAATATAATTTTAAACTTAATAAATTTAATTGTCAAATAATAATAAAAAAATAGTAACTGCTCAGCTATATTTAAAATGAGGTGTAAAAAAAGAATATGTGGAGATTATTGAGTTATGGAGATAATAAAAGTGTTTTATAATTTCCACAATCTCTTCCATCTCTTTATCTCTTTTTCTTACACTTTTATAAAAATTCAAAATATTCAAGCAGTTAAGAGGAAGCTGAGTAGTTACAAAAAATATTCAACAAGATAAATTTCGTGAATTGGATCGATAAAACTTAATAAAAATTATTTGCTTAATCCTCTTGGAGTTCCTTAATATTTTTATATAGATCAAGAACATCCGGATTCTGAAGGGCATCCTGGTTAAAAACTGGTTCGTTATGAATTATTTTTTTTACAGACAACTCAACCTTCTTCAGATTGATTGTATAAGGAATATCTTCAATCTTAATGATCTTTGCAGGCACATGGCGAGGGGTTGTATTTTCGCGAATTGTCTTCTTGATCTTTTTTTTCAGTTCCTCATCAAGTTCAATCCCATCAACAAGCTTTACAAAAAGAACCACTCTGACATCATCCTTCCAGTTTTGTCCCACCACAAGGCTGTCAAGAACCTCGTCAATATTCTCAACCTGGCGATAAATCTCAGCTGTTCCAATACGAACACCGCCAGGATTTAGTGTAGCATCAGACCTGCCGTAAATAATAACTCCCTTATCCCCGTTATGTTCGATAATTTCAATAAAATCTCCATGCCTCCATATATTAGGATATACATCAAAATATGCATTATGATATTTTTCATTATTTTCATCATTCCAGAAATATATCGGCATTGAAGGAAAGGGCAAGGTGCAGACCAACTCACCTTTTTTGTTGATTACTGGCTTTGCATTTTCATCATATGCCTCAACCTTCATGGCTAAAGTCCTGCATTGAAGCTCGCCTGCATATACAGCGCCCATTGGATTACCAGCGGCAAAACAGCCGTTTATATCAGTGCCCCCGGATATTGAAGATAAACATATATCTTTCTTAATGTTTTTATATACATACTCAAAGCCATCAGCATTTAAGGGCGATCCTGTTGAGAGAAGCGCTTTTAGAGAGCTTAAGTCATAATCTTTTGATGGAATCAATCCCTCTTTATCAATTGCTGAAATATACCTGGCACTTGTACCAAAAATGGTCATCTTCTCTTCCTCTGCCAGCCTGAAAAGTACACCAGGATCAGGATGAAAAGGAGAGCCATCAAAGAGCATAATAGTTGCGCCAAGGGCAAGGGAACATACAAGCCAATTCCACATCATCCATCCGCAAGTGGTAAAATAAAAGATATTATCCTCACGCTTAAGGTCTGTATGAAGCATTAACTCCTTCACTTGATGGATAAGAATCCCCCCGCAGCTCTGCACCATACATTTGGGAAGACCAGTTGTGCCAGAGGAATACATAATATATAAGGGATGCTCAAAAGGAAGCTGTTCAAACTCAATCTCTAGATTATCCAACTTTGAAATAAAATCGTCATAGAGAATCGCTTTTGGTATCATGCTTATTTCGGGATTTGTCTCTGTATAAGGCACAACAATTACCTTCTCTAATGTTGGAAGACTTTCAGTAACATCTGTAAACCTATCAAGAGAAGTGAAGAGTTTGCCATTATAGGAATAACCATTGGTTGTAAAGATTACCTTAGGCTCAATCTGCCCAAAACGGTCAAGCATACCTTTTATACCGAAGTCAGGAGAGCAGGATGACCAAAGAGCTCCGATACTGACAGCTGCAAGCATTGCAATTACAGTTTCAGGAATATTTGGCATAAATCCCACTACCCTATCTCCCTTTGTTACACCCATCTCTCTAAGGGATTTAGCAAGCTTTGCTACTCGGTTATAGAGCTCTGCATAAGTAATCCTGATTGTATCGCCGATCTCCCCTTTAAAAATAATTGCAGTATTTTCATCCCTGTAGCGTAGTAAATTCTCAGCGAAATTCAATCTTGAACCTACAAACCATTTTGCCCCAGGCATTTTATCTCCATCTACCAAAACTTGATCGTAGGTTCTAGAATAAGTAATATCCAGAAAATCCCATAAGGATTTCCAAAATACTTCAATATCCGATATTGACCACTCATATAATTCTTCATAAATCTTAA